>JANOZG010000620.1:0-3286 GCA_031429275.1 Planctomycetota bacterium | reverse complement strand
GCGAGACCCACGTGCGGCAGCGGTGGCAGTCTTTGAAGCCGCAGCGGAATTGGGTGAAGTCACGACTCTGATCAACAGTGCAGCCGTATTTCAGAACAGAGCTTTACCATGGATTGACCTCTATCACTGCAATGTCCATTTGTCAGTGAATTTGCTGGCACCTATTTTCCTGTCGCAGCAATTCATTCGACAACTTGGCGAAGGCCAGCGCGGGCACATTATCAACATTCTCGACTGGCGCGCGCAGCGTCCGGGGCCGGATCACCTGATCTACACTTCCACGAAAGCAGCGCTCTCCAGTGTGACGAAGTCGCTTGCCCTGCAGCTTGCCCCGCTGATTCAAGTGAACGGATTGGCTCCCGGTGCGATCTTGCCCCCGGAGGACCGATCAAACTGGCACGAACAGCGGGCAATTACTTCGATCCCGTTGAAACGCACAGGGTCACCTAAGGAGTTGGTTGATGCCATCAACTTCCTGCTGGATTCCAATTTCATCACCGGCGAAATCCTGAATGTTTCCGGCGGCGAGGAACTGTGATCATTGCGTTGCCAAGGCAAAAATGCCGGAAAAATCAAAATTGCCGATCAATCTTAACAATCTGTTTTGCAGGAAATGCACTCGCGGCGAGTTACGCTAACATAATCTTAACAATCAGCTCGTTCAATGCTGGCGAGAGTTGAGGCGTTGTTAGTTTTCGCCAGGTTATCACGGTGAGAGATCCCACGAACGTTTCGGGTGCTTTCGCTGTGATCTAAAATCATTAAATGCAAGGATAATTAGGGATGTACATTGGACGACGGTTGTTTGTTGTCTTGAGTTGCGGCGTTTTTTCAGCCGCGATGACTGGTTGTTCTGTCGAAAACACCAGTACTCCACCAGTAGCCAGTGGCACTGATGCTGGCTCGACGACGCCACAGACAGGCGGCAATGCCGCAAGTACTGAGGAGACTGGACGAATTCAGATTGACGGCTCCAGCACCGTGAAAGTGATCACTGCGGCGATTGGTGAGGAGTTTGAAAGCAAGTTCAGCGACGTAAAGATTGCCTTGAAGGTCACAGGCACAGGTACCGGCTTCAAGGAAATGATCGCGGGCCGCATTGATGTGGCGAATGCTTCACGGCCGGTGAAGGATTCAGAAAAGGCTGACTGCGAAAAGAACGGCGTTGAATTGCTTGAACTGAAGGTTGCGTTGGATGGCCTGACAGTTTGTGTGAACAAAGAAAACGACTGGGTTGATTCAATCACTGTGGCACAACTGAAGAAAATCTGGGAACCCGGCAGCACTGTTAAGACATGGAAAGACGTCGATGCGTCATGGCCGGATGTTGCCATTTCCTTGTATGGCGCTGGTGAAGAATCGGGTACTTTTGACTACTTCACGGAAGTGATCAACGGCAAAGAAGATGCGATCCGTGAAGACTACAGCCCAAGCGCTGATGACAACACAACGGTAACGGGTGTTTCTGGTGACAAAGGTGGTATGGGATTCTTCGGATGTGCCTATTACTTCGCGAATCAGGACAAAGTCAAAGCACTCAAGATTTCTTCGACAGAAGATGCGGCCGCTGGTGTCGCGCCATCTCCGGAATCTGTAAAATCAGGCGACTACAAGCCGCTCGCTCGCCCGCTGTTCATTTACGTGAAAAAGTCTTCTCTCGCTCGTCAGGAAGTTCGGGACTTCGTCCACTATTACCTGACAGAAGGGCAGAAACAAGTCAGTGCAGTTGGTTATGTCGATTTGAGTGCAGATCAACTGAAAGCCAGCCTGGATGCATTTGAAGCGGCAACCAGGTAGGTCGATTTCAATGCTACTTCCGAGGCGGGATGCCTTATGACTACAGCCAAAATCCCCGCATGGGCCAGCCAGCGAGTTTCTCGTCGACACGAGAAACTCATCCAGGCTGCGCTGTTCCTGTGCGCGGCTTTGTCTGTGTTGACAACGGCGGCCATCATTCTGGTGCTCCTCACAAACGCCGTTTACGCTCCTGGCAGCAAAACGGCGTTTTTTGAGCGCGTGTCGCTATGGGAATTCATCTTCGGTATACACTGGAAACCATCTGACGGTGAGTCGGGGCAATTCGGAATACTCCCTTTGCTCTCCGGCACGTTTATGGTGGCTGTGATCGCATCAGTCGTGAGCGTTCCGGCGGGTTTGGGTGCCGCGATTTACATGAGCGAATACGCTTCGCCACGCGAACGAGAGTTTCTAAAACCGATCCTTGAGATTCTGGCAGGCATTCCATCGGTCGTGTATGGCTTTTTTGCATTGAAGTTTATTACCCCATGGATTTTGAAACCGTTCTTCGCATGGTTCGGCATTGATCTGCATATCTTCAATGCGTTGAGTGCGGGAATTGTTGTGGGCATTATGGTGACGCCGCTGATTGCGTCGCTCAGCGAAGATGTCATCCGATCTGTTCCGCGCAGTCTGAGAGAGGCGGCCTTTGCTCTGGGAAGTACTCGCTTCGACGTTTCCGTGCGAATCGTTGTTCCAGCAGCGTTGTCTGGGATTCTGGCTGCGTTTCTGCTGGCGTTTTCGCGAGCGATCGGCGAGACAATGGCGGTTACGATCGCAGGCGGACAACAGGCAATCGCCACACTGAATCCACTTCAGGGGGCTCAAACGATGACGGGCTTTATGGTCCACGCCAGCACCGGAGACAGTGCGGCAGATTCGATCAGCAGGATGAGCATCTACGCTGTCGGGATTGCTTTGTTCGTCATAACGCTGACGATCAATATCATCTCCGGATGGATTCTGCGTCGTTATCGGGAGGTTTATCAATGAGCAGCCCAGATGCCGCAAGCGTCCCGCTGAAGAGCTCGATATCGTCACCGGTCAGCTTTATTTCAGGTGCGGATAGTTCTATTCGCCGCCGTCTCTTTTTGTCGCGTGTGTTTTCCGGACTTTGCCGATTCGTCACATACGCTGCATTGGCTGTGTTGGTCGTGCTGTTGACGGCGATCGTCTGGAGCAGTCTCGGGCGTCTCGCTCCGGATTTTCTGTACAACACAAATTCATCGAATCCGACAAAAGCCGGCATGCTGGCGGGACTTTGGGGTTCGTTCTGGCTGATTCTGTTCACTGCAATCTTCTCCGTGCCCGTAGGCGTCGGATCGGCGGTGTATCTCGAGGAGATTGCAGAAGACAATTTTCTGGTACGAGTCATCAAAACGAACCTGGCAAATCTGGCGGGAGTGCCGTCGATTGTTTACGGCATTCTGGGTTATACAGTGTTTCGTGGTTCGGCGGCTGTATTGAAAATCTGGTTCGACGGACAACA
>JANOZG010000619.1:0-3791 GCA_031429275.1 Planctomycetota bacterium | reverse complement strand
CCTGCGGACAATCAATCTGCGGCTGGGGAACATTGAAGAATTCCCGTTCCTCGATCCACCGCGGTCGACCACAGTTCGCGAAGGTTACAAGACACTTGAGGAACTTGGTGCCATCACGCCCGAAGGTGAGATGACTCAGATTGGTCGCCGCATGGCTTCGCTGCCCGTGGATCCTCGTATCAGCCGCATGATTCTGGCGGCTGTTGATGAACATGCATTGCCGGAAGTTCTGGCCATTGCCGCGATGCTTGAGAGTCAGGACCCACGTGAGCGACCGGTTGAAAAACAACAGGCGGCTGACGAAGCACATCGCAAGTTCCTGAACCGCGATTCGGATTTCCTCACGATTCTGAATCTGTGGGATGCATGGCACGACAAGCAGAAGTCATCTTCGCACGGTCAGGTTCGCAAGTGGTGCCAGCAGAATTTCTTGTCGTACATGCGAATGCGTGAATGGGTGGACGTGCATTCCCAGTTGAAGGATTTGCTGTCCGACAGCGACGATCCAGCAATTGCGAAGGCGGCGAGGATGTTGAACCATGCCGACACGCAACGTAGGACGGGTCTCCGGACCCGTCCGGAAACGAATAAGAATCGAAATAGCTCCAACGATAAAACAAACTCGACGGGTCTGGAGACCCGTCCTACAGAAGAATCACCAACTCGTCACAACGATTTCGCAGCGACTCATAAAGCCCTGATGACTGGTCTGCTTGCCAACATTGGCTGCCAAACACCGAATGGTGACTTCATGGGAGCTGGTGGCAATAGTCTTGCCATTTGGCCGGGCTCAGCTCTGTCACCGAAGGGTGCGAAATGGTTCGTCGCGGGAGAGCTTGTCGAAACAAGTCGTCGGTTCGCTCGCACGATCGCTCGTATCCAGCCGGAGTGGATAGAACCGCTCGCCGCGCATCTGGTCACGCGTGAGTATTCAGAACCGCATTGGGATCCGGTGCTGGGCAATATCATGGTGTTCGAAAAAATCAGCCTCTGGGGCCTGCCCATTGTGACTCGTCGCAAAGTCACATTGGCGAAGGTCGATCCAGTGAAGTCGCGAGAGATGCTGATTCAACACGGGCTGGTGGAGTTTGGCTTGCTTTTCGGCGATTCGGATCCGGACGACGCCGAGAGTGAAGACTACGATGATGAAGAAGAGTTGTTGCTGGGAGGTGCTTCAAAGGTTCGTCCCGGTCGCAGCACCGCATCAAACACGAAGCTGAAGCGCAAAGGCTGGGGGCATGAGTTTCCGTTTCTGAAACACAACCACGATGTGCTCGAGCAGTTGAAAGAGCTACAGGCTCGTACGCGATCGCATCATCTCATTCCGGGCGACGACGTGTTGCTGGAATTCTACGCCTCGCAGATCCCGGAAGAATGCAGCGACCGCGATCGCATGCGACGCTGGTATCAGCGCACGGTCACTCGGAACCCGCGCTTGTTGCAGTTTGATATCAATCAATTCGCCGACGAAGCACATCGCTTTGAACAGGCGGCGATGTTTCCGGAATCCGCTCAATTCGGTGCCATGCATTTGCCGCTATCGTACCAACTGGATCCGGGGCGTGACGCAGACGGCGTGACAGTCACCGTCCCTGTTGAAGGACTCGGACAGCTGAGCGAATCACGGTTGGAATGGCTGGTGCCAGGGTTGCTCGAACAAAAAGTCCTGGCGTTGGTGCGAGCCCTCCCGAAGCAACTTCGGCGCCATTTTGTGCCGGCTCCAGACACCGCAAAACTTGTCGCCTCGGATCTGCAATTCGGCAAAGGCGATTTGTTGACCGGCGTGGCATCCCGATTATCGCAGCTCGGAGGCGAGCGCTTTGATTCACGAGAGTTCGACCTGAGCACCCTGGCCGATCATCTGAAATTCAACATCTGCGTCGTGGATGATCAAAGAAAGACGATCATTGAAGGACGTGATCTGAAAGAACTGCGTACAGAACTGATTCGCAGGTCTCAGGCGGCCGTTGCATCGGCAGAAAAGTCCGCGGCTGCGAGCGGACCGACTCCTGAAGAAGCGAAATGGTTGCGCACTGGTTTCAAGGCGTGGGACTTTTTTGACATTCCCGAGCACATCGAAATCAAACGAGCCGGGATGTTGCTGCGTTCGTTTCCATCTCTGCGTGACGACGGAGAATCTGTCAGCCTGACGCTATGTCAAACGCCCGAAGACGCAAATCGCAATCTCCGTGTCGGTCTGCGAAAGTTGATACTGATTTCAGAGCGAAAGAAAATTCTGATCCAGATTGGAAATATGCCGCAGATCGGGCAGGTGAAGTTGCTTTCGTCATCGGTCAAAGGGCTGGAGTTGATGAATCATCTGTCGCTGCTGATGGTTGAACGAGCGTATTTGCCGGACTCCACGCTCGCCCGCAACAAGGCAGCATTTGACAAAATGCTGCAGCGAGGCCGTGATCGGCAGGGTGTCGTCGCGCAGGAATTTGTGCAGTTCATGCCGCACCTGTTTCAGCAGTACAACGAAACTCGCCGCGCGCTGGAACAAACTCGGGGACCCGGTTGGGACCATCTTGTCAACAGCATGAAGTCGCAACTGGCCGAGTTGGTGTATTCGACGTTTTTGATCGATACACCGTGGCCATGGCTGATTCAATATCCACGCTATTTCATGGGAATCCGCCAGCGACTGCAACGTTTGTCGTCAGGTGGACTGAAGACAGAAACTTCACTGGAAGCAGAATTCTCGCCATGGCAGGCACGGTACGAACAAACTTTGAAAGATCATCAGCGGCAGCATAAAGTCGATCCGATGCTGATTCACTATCGCTGGATGCTGGAGGAATTCCGCATTCAGTTGTTCGCTCAAAAACTTGGAACAGCGATTAGTGTCTCCGCTGCGAAACTAGAAGAACATTGGGCGAAGATTTGAAACACCTTATTCAAGGTTGCGAATGTCAGGTCATGGCGACAAACGATGAAGACAAAGAGTGGGCGAAAAAGAAATGGCAGCTCCTGAAATCCGTTATTCCAAATTCCGACGAAGTCATTGATCTTGGGCTGCTAGCCCTGACATCAGCCAACTCTGGCTTGAAGTGAGTTTGTTGTTCATGCTTCCAAGAATCCCTGACGCTACCAGATTCTATCTGCAGCCGGGAAAAACGAGAGTACGACGTGCATTCAGGACCAACTGACCGACGCTATGTCAGCCCGATGGGCCTGAAGACGGTTGTACAACGGCAGCGAAAACATCGTTCTTCGCTCTGCGACCTGCATTAGTTTTCTTTAGGAAGAAGGATCTATTCCACAACCATCACGCCGTTCATCACCATCCAATGTCCGGGGAACGTACAAAGGAACGGATACCGTCCCGGTTCCATCGGAGCCTTAAAATAGATCGTTTGCTTCTCTCCCGGCGGCACAATGTCGGTATGAGCGATCACTTTGTCCGATTGCGGAATATATTGCCGAGCGTACGCTTCCGGATTGGCAATGAGCTGATTGCCGAGCTCTCCCACAGTCTGCAACGCTCCCCGTTGGACTAGCACCCAGTTATGAGGCACGACGTCGGGGTTGGATAGCGTAAAGGCCAGAGGCTCATCAGCCTTTACCGAGAATTCCTTCGTGACGTATGACAGATTCTTGCCAGTTTCAACTTCGATTTCTCGCGAACCCTTCACTTTCTGTCGCCATGGATTCGGAACTTGAATCGAGTTCAAAGCCATGTCCGCGAGCATCGGATGAGTGGCGATGATTTTCTTTCGCGGTTCGTAGCCGGGAAAATCGGAGAACGGTCGATCAAGTTTGTTGACCGTCACAAACAAGTCGTGACCCTT
>JANOZG010000618.1:0-1702 GCA_031429275.1 Planctomycetota bacterium | reverse complement strand
AAGAGGCCGAATTCGTTCCTCAACCGTCAGCTAAGAGACTGGGGCATACAATCTTGGATCGGTGGATATCCTCCTGCTACGCTGAAACGCATGATTGCTTCAGCCGACATCACGTTGCAACTAAACGACGAGGCGACGATTTCCGCCGCTCTCTCGCAACAAATCTACGATCGGAAGATTGTGACGGCGGATCGAAAGAAGGCGCTCGTCTGCATCGCGCGACAGCAATCCGACATAGTACTCCGTCACCGCGGGTACCCGAACTTCGAAGAGGCAACGAGAGAATTCGACAGTTTGCGAAAAGTCATTGAAGCCAATCTATAATCATGGCTGAAGGCAGAGCTTAAATCTAGTGGACGCTAACCCTTCCACAGGATAACTAATAAGGCTTTGACTTCGCGAGTGCGGACGAAAGGCTCGGCGGAGGTATGATGGTTGGGCGGAGTGGGCTTGAGGCTGAGCGAGCCCGCCGAGCCGAAGCTCAAGGCATTTGTTCAAGAAGCCCGTTTGAGTGACGGCGGTTCGTGCCATATGGGAAACGCAAGTTGCAACTTCGCTGCGAGGCGGCAGTTTTCAGTTGGCAGTCGTCAGGAAATCGCGGAGTCACGAGATCGAATGAACGAATGCGACGCTGGGCAGCGATGAGCGAAGTGCAATTTGCTCCGAAACTCAGGCGTTTTTCGTTTGAATTCAGCAACTTTTCGATCGCTGCGCGCACCGCGATCCCACACGGCCTCATGCGTGTTTTAAAAATCAGGATCAAAGAGGCGAGGTTGTACCGGTGGGCTGACGCCGCACCGCTCGCCAAACATCTACTCATCATCCACTGTCCAGAAAGTGGGTGACATGATTTGCCAGCGCGAGCGACACGACATGCAAAGCACCGCCACAGTGCGAACACGGCGGGCGTTTCGATTGATGTCGATCCGGTTGCGGTGCGACTCCGCTGCCGAGCCAGTACGTCCAGCCCAGAAACAGCCACACCAGCCACTTGACGCGATCCCGCGTTGTCCGGGAATTCGACGCCGTCCAGCCGTAGTAGCGGGTGCATTCTACCGGTTCATGGTGCCCGGCAATCTGCTCCTGACAATTTGATCGTACTCGTTAATATTTTTATGTCGCTGTGGCAGACGTACCGGCACTTCTGCAGGCATGGGTCCAGGGCATTGGTTCGTTAACAACTGCCGCTGGGTAGGCTTTGGCGTTTTTTCCGAGAGTTTAATTGGAAATTGAAACCCTTGAAGCCGATGGTGGTCGGCACCTGGGGTACAATCGCCTGGTCGGTCGCCGTCGATCTGATGTTTGTGTAAACGAGCCCATCGTTTCATTACCGGTGAACTATTTACAGAAACCTTTGCTTCGTGGCGGTTCATAGTCGCCACGCCATACCAAACCTCCTCCAGAACCAATTGGTGGAGTTTTTAAATCGGCCTATTTAATGACCGATTGCATATTCGCCGAAGATTGGCACGTAGCTGCGAGCCAGTGTGCTCACCATTCTCATGCCATCGGGATTGCGACCTTCTGCGTGCAGCACGGCAACGCCCATCAGATAAAACGCTGCGGTCGCGAGCGTGTAGATCACCATGGATGTAAAAGCATCCCACTTCATCACATGGAACCAGCCATTCGCGCGACTCAGCCATGCAGCATCCTGTTTTCGGGGTCCAGCGGAGCGAGCGTATCCTTTTTCGAGACACCA
>JANOZG010000617.1:0-4919 GCA_031429275.1 Planctomycetota bacterium | reverse complement strand
GTACAGGCTTTAGCCTGCCGGCCCGCGATGAAAGCAGGTAAAGCCTGTACTCCAACGGTGCGTGCGCAATTCAGTTGAGCCCTCGTCAGAATTCAATTATTTCAGAGCAGCTGATTTCTTTGTGGTCGCCTATTTCGCTCTTTGAACTTCCACTGCTGCGCCGGGAACTGCTGGAAGCATCCCATAAGCGACGTACGTACGCGCTCCGAGCGATCATCGCAATAATCCACATTGTTGGATTTTTGCTGTACTACTTCAGCGTGTACTCCCGGCGAGGTTCGATCCAACAATTCTCGGGCGAAGGCGTAAAGGCTGTTGAAATTCAAGTCCTTTGTCTCAGGTCGCCTTCGCCGCCAATCGTGAAATTCTCAGATGACGATCATAGTGCGCTGTGGCAACCTGCTGGCCGTCCGGATGGACGTCCATGTCGCGGGCGAGGCTGGGAAGCAGGAAACGGTGGTAGTCTTTTTCAGCGTCCGGTTTCCAGAAGACCAAAAATCCCCCGCTGCCACCGCCGCTGAGGCCAATGATTGAGCCATCACTCAGCCATTTCAGTCGCCAGATCACGCCCTGCGTGATGCCTTCGGCAATGAGTTGTTTTTCGAGCTTCTGCGTCGCCAGATCGAATAGCAGCACGAGCGGTTCATGCACGGCACCAAGCGGATTCGATGCTTTGTGCAAACCTCCTGCCACCAGCCATTTGCCATCGGGACTGACCGCGATCGCTCGGATACCGCCAAAGTCAACCTGCTGACCTCCATTGTAAGAATGCAGCGGCGTCGCATCGAAGGTGCGAACTTCGTTTCCCGTGGTCACTTCCCACTGTTTCAGCCCACCAACCAGATCGCCACTGACGACGGACTGTCCATCGGGATGAAACGCCACGCTATAAATGTGGCGTGTGTGTTCTGTGAATTCGTAAATGAGACTGCCATCAATGATGTTCCACACTCGAGCAATATTGTCATTGCCTCCGCTGACAAGCAGCGTGCCATCCGGGCTGACGTCAAGAGATCTGATCCAGCCTTTGTGAGCATCAATGCTGCGAATCGGTTTGGGTTCTGCGGCTGCAGAATCCCACCACGTGAGCTTTCCATCACATCCGCCGCTGAATGCAATGTTCCCGTCCTTCGAGAACGCGATGGCATTCACCCACGTCTGATGGCCGCCGTTGATAATCGTCCGAGCGCCATCGGGCAGATTGAAGCGTTCGACTGCAGCATCTTCCGAACCACAAAACACGAAGCGACCTGCGGGATCAAACCGACACGCGTTCAAAGGTCGGTCATGCGGCCATTGCGAAACGACGTGTGCTTGTTTGGGATCGAAGCCTTCGGGAATCGTCATCGTATCACCTTATGTCAACAATTGTGAAACCGGTGCTGCTGATGGATCGGCAATTGGCATGTCGCGACCATCAATATCAAATGATCCGGTCGAATCCACACCTGCCGCCTGAAGATACGTGTGAAACAACGCTCCGTGATCGACCTGTCCTTCTTCGACGGCCGTTCCGTTTGCATTGGTCTTACCGTACACAGCTCCGCGTGGAATTCGGCAGCCAGCGAGACATACCGACCACGCTCTTGACCAATGATCGCGCCCATAGTACTGATTGATGTTTGGCGTACGTCCGAATTCCGACAACACGACGATCAGCGTGCTGTCGAGCATGCCTCGTGTGGCGAGGTCCGCCACGAAACACGAAAACGATCGATCGAACTCACCCATTTGCTCAATGTGGAAGTTGAAGTTTTCGTTGTGAGTGTCGTAATTCGAATGCGACAATTGCACAAACGTTATGCCCTGTTCCAGCAGCCGCCGCGCCAGAAGACAATGACGTCCAAAATCGTGTGTGCCGTAACGATCGACATCTGAAGCGGGCTCTTTCGACACGTCAAACACGTCACGCTGCCGCATCAGTTGCTCGGCCTGTTCGTAGGAATAGGCGAACGCCTCTGTCACAGCAGTGCGGCGGCGATTAAGGAATCGCTCGTTGACGTGACGGCGAAAATCCTGGCGAGCGGCGTCGGATGATTCTGCGACATTGTCCGGCCGCGTTGTGTTTTGAGGTGGGTTTCCGTTGCCCAGATAGATGCTGGAATACTTTGGGCCAAGATAAGCGGAATCATTGCCACGTCCGCCGCTGCCACCAGGAGTAATCAAGATATGCCCCGGCAGCGCGCTGTTGGCTGGCGTCAATGATTTCGCAGCCACTGCGCCAAGCTGCGGAAAGTTACCGGCCGGCGTCTGACGACGTCCGGTCAGCATCATGTAGGCACCCTTGCCGTGATCGTCTTCGCTGGTATTGACGCCGCGAGCAAGACACAAATGATGCATCTGCTGTGCTGTCTGAGGCAGTAATTCGCTGATATGAATTCCAGGAACAGATGTGGGAATGGCAAGGAACGGGCCGCCTGTATCGGTGCCTGGTTTTGGGTCCCAGCTTTCAAGTTGACTGAGCCCGCCATGCATATTGAAGACGACGATCCGTTTCTGCTCCGACTTCAATTGTTCAGCAACCGCTCGATTGGTGAAGACTCCCAGTCCTCCAGCCACAAATCCAGCGCTGCTGGCGGCCATGGCACCCAGAAACTGGCGTCGAGCCATTCCGTGTTCGGATGACCTGCATGCGTAGTTGATTTTCATAATTCGTAAATCCCAGGCACGTAGGATGGGTCTCCAGACCCGTCCAGATTTCGGACACGTCAGGACGGGTCTGGAGACCCGTCCTACAAACGGCACTAATGATTAAAACGAAACTCGGCAGAATTCAAAACAGCCCAGACCAATTCCTGAGCCGCTACGTTTCGATCGGCCGTTCGACTGGTCAAATAACTTGTGACTTCAGCAACTTCGTCTTCCGTTGGCATCCGGGTCAGCACGCCAAGATAGATCTCTTCAGCTGCCAGTTTTGGATCAGCTTGCTTAATCACACGATCAGTTACGTTGTCGCCTGCTGGAACCACCCAACTATTGATCGGACCGCCGTTCGAAGAGAACAAAGCCTGATCCGCCGTCGAGAAAAAATCGCCTTGAGGCTGACCGGCTGCAGCTCCGTAAAACGTCACAAAGGTCCCAAGGTTACCCTTCAACTTATCGAATGTCTTCTGCTCGAGTTCAACCTTCCGAGCGGCCATGACTTCTGCATTTTGCTTTTGTTCATCAGTGAGCGGAGTGCTCTTGTCGAGCTCCGCAACTTCGCCCTGCCAGTAGCGATCATAGACTCCCGTGACGCGAAACACGGTCCAGCAAAGTTGTTCCGGTGTCAGCGGTTTGAGCGACGCGACAGTGAAATTTGTCGCCATGCGGCTGTCCAGTTCGGAAACTGTCGAATTCCATTCCGACTGTCTTGTCGTCAGATCCGACTTTGCAGCAGATACGGCATTCGTTGCATTCAGCATTGCCTGCTGCAATCGTGTTTGTTCCGCCGCAGTTTCTGCCATGGTTTTGTTAGCGGCTGCCATTGATTCTGAAGCTGTAGAGCTCACAGCAGTCGCAGCATCCACCTGTGACTTTGATTCCGCCATCGCCACCTGAGCGACAGCCATTCGATCCTTGAGCTTAATGACGACCTCCGTCAGCGCGGAGTCATCACCAGCCTTTTGCTGAGCTACTTCAACAGACCCCAGTGCTGCCGTTATCGCGCTGGCCAGTTCGGTGCGGCGACTATGTTCCGCATTTGCGACGTTGAATCCGTTGGTGGCCGCCGTCATCATCTCCGTCGCGGCCTTGACCGCCGCTTCGTTTTGAGCGACGACGGGCGAATACTCAGTGACCTGTTGCTGAGCTGACGTCATTTCCTTCTCATGCTGCGAAACAGCTGCCGTGGCGGCGACGACTGCCTGATTGCGTTCGCCGAGCTTCAAGAACTGACGCACGTCTGAGAGTTGTCGTTCAATCGCCCCCAGTCGCTGCGAGTCGTCGGCCGATTTGCGGCGAGCGGCCAGCATTGACTGTTCAGACTGCATCAACGCTGCTTTGAGCGGGGCAAGTTTGGCGACCGCAGCTTCCACCGGAGGTCTGGCGACATTCAAGGCTTCGGTGAGCGGTGCGACTGCGGCGGTCTTTTCTTCAACAGTTTTCGTTAAGGCCGCCGCCTCCGTCGTAAGTGTCGCTGACCTTGCCAGCAGCAACTTCGCGGTTTCAGGTAACTCTTTGGCTTCCGGCAATGCTTCGGCTGCTTTTTGAGTCGCTTCCGCCGCCTGTTGCAGCGTTGCCGCGATGGTCTGTTTTGTTTGCTGTTGAGTCGTCACGTCCACGAGTGCTTTGGTTGCTTCATCGACGTTCTTTTTCGCTTCGGCGTATGCGTTGCGAGTTGCGTCGAATTCTCCAGCCACAGGCAACGTGGCGGCTTCGGCCTGATGCCAGGTATCGAGGGCCGCTGAATAGGCTTTCGCCGATTCTTTTGCCGATTCTTCGAGCGGTACGCGTTGCTGATCGGTCTGCGCGATCTGTGCGCCTGCTTGTGCTGCGGGCGAAAGCAAATCCGCTGGCATGTCGAACGACCGCTGATAGGTTTCGCTCAACGCCAGTTCACGGAGAAACGCTTTGATGTCATAGTTCTTCGCCGCGAATTGCTCGCCAAGAATTCGAAGCAGATCCGGATCGGTTGCCGGATTGTCGGGATGATGCATATCAACGGGATGCACCAACCCGCGCCCAAACATATGAGCCCACAATCGGTTGGCGATGTTTTGATTGAACGCCTGATTGGTTCCATTCGTCGCGAACTCTGCCAATCTGGCTCGACGACTGAATTTCGGAACGGACTTCACAGCATCGGCAGGTGCGATTTGATATTCATCGCCGGGCAGAAAAAACGGTTCTTCAACAGCCAGGTCATCCGGCATTCTCGCACCGGTGCGATGCTGCGTGCCTTTAATGAACACCGATTCAAACGACAAATCGCTGCCAGC
>JANOZG010000616.1:0-3285 GCA_031429275.1 Planctomycetota bacterium | reverse complement strand
TTGTGGAGTCTCTGTAGCGTCTATGGTGGGAATCGCCAATTGTTTCCAGCCACAAAAAACACAACACGTCACAAAAAATGAAGTCCTGATTGCATCATTTTTCGTGAATTTTTGTGTTTTTCGTGGCCATGAAATCCCGGTGCTGTGTTTTGTTCACAGCGTTGGCTGGAAGCCTATCCCACGATCAGGCGAGCAGCAGAAATGGTCTTCCCTCATCCAGCCAGTAAGCCGTCGGCGCTAGCCTCGGGCCTTTGGATCGCACGGCCCGACGCTAACGCGCTCGGCTCACTGGTAAATTTTTACCCCCGCTCGCCCTATGGCGAAGCTTGTAATCGGGCTCTATCGACGCAAGCCGCTCTTCTCCGGCAGCGACAACGCCTGCTGTTGTAACAACTCGTCGATGCGTTTTTTAATGATTTCATCGCGGCGTTGCTGACGTTGGTCGAGCCATTCTTTGGACTTGACGAGCAACTGCTGCAGTCGTTCGATTTCAGCCTGGCGGAATTCTTGATTGGCTTCGAATTCCTGCTGCAGATGTTCCTGCAGCAGTTTGCGAAGTTCGGTTTGATCGGATGGATCTTTGGCGCTGCGAAGCCAGTTTTGGACCAACAGCCTGGCAGCGTCAGGTTTGGGATTCTGCACGGGAGCAGGGTCTGACTCGAAACGTGGAGCATCTCGCGGTGCAGGTTCGAATGTCCGCCCGATTATTTCATCTTCGGGTTTAAGATATGTCGGATCGCCGGATCGCCGTTCAACAATTCGCGGAATTTTTACAGTCACCGCTCTGCCATCGACAACCCGAGTTTGCTCTACGTACTCCACCACTGCACCTTCAGGGAGCCGCGTTGGAAATGCCGACGCTGGTTCAGCGTCTGTAAACGGATCAGCATTCCGCATTTCACGCACTACGAGTTGTGAACTTGGTGCCTCGACAAGGTTCACTGTCGTTGTATTCTTAGCACTCACGACCACTGATGTTGTATCCCGGTCGCCGTCCGGCTTGAGCGGCACGAGTCGAAACGCAACACTCCCCGGGAGACCGCTCGACAAGCCCGGCGCTTCGATGAGTTGGTGAATTGCATACGTGCTGACCGGGACAATCGGGAATCGGAATTTTCCCTCCGCTGTTGTCGTCGTCGCACCAAATGTCGTGTCTTGTCGTACTTTGAGCCCTTGGTCTGAAGTCAGCTTGGTAAAGTACTCATGATTGCTGCCGGAAGGCGTAAGTATCGGTGGCAACAGCGGAAATAAACCGTGGTTGAGCACAATGCGAGCCGTCTCATTGCCGGACTTATTCCAATCTGGAAGCGTTGATGGGGAACCGCTGCTAATCGTGCCTTCGACGATGCCGAACTCCGGGAGTGCAACTTTTTGTGTTGTGCCACCTGCGGCTCGCCACAATCCGGCAGTCGCAAAGAAAGATCCTGCAGGCATCTCAGCCGGTAACTGGAGATTTTCGCTCGATTGCTTTGAGGCGAGGGCGATCACCATTTCCCCTGGCGGAACCCGTACGGTTTGATTCGTCACTGGGACGCTGTGAGTCCAAGTGATCATGGGATCAAAACGCCAGTCCGACTTGGGTTCAATTTTTTCTGGTCGATCGAACTCATCTCTAAGCGGATCATTGTTCTGATTCAAATTCGGGCGAACGTAGATTCCCTGAATCGAGTTCGTCCACATGATGTTGAGCGTGATATTCGCTCGCATGTCGTCCGGGACAGTGGAGACATCCAGTTCCACGTGAGCCCATTCTCGCAGCTTCGCTTTGTCGCCAAACGCGGATGCTGGCAGAAACAGGAATCCCTTTTCGTTGGAAGCCGCGATGGCTTTTGTGTCATTCTCCGTGACGGTCACCGTACCGTTTTCGTTGACCAGTTCTGCAAGCGGCTGCTTGTCGACCTTGGGAACTGGTCGAGGTGTCAGGTCCTGATCGACGACGCCGCCGGGCGCGAGCAATACGGCAACAACCTTGGCATCCGTCGCCGGAGTGCCATCGGGATTCAGAAGCTGAATGTCCCAAGCCGGAGTGGGAGCGTTTGGGTCTGCGACTCTCTCGTCGCGAAATCGGTCAAGAGGTTCCTGGCTAACCCCCGTCGATGCCGTAATAATCGCCGCGAGGCACGTGGTGAAAAATCGGAGTTGCATGGAGATGACTTTCTTCTAAAAAATGGTGAGCGGTGCGGCGTGAGCCCACCGGTACAACCGCAGTTCCGTCAGCGTTCACGACACTTCAATCGCAGACGTACCGGCAGGCTGACACCTGCCGCTCGCCTAATCGCTCTGATTCATTTGGTTCAATGACTGTTCCACGTGATTGAATACTCCCTCAAGTTGATCGTCCCAGGATGTCGCATCGATGAACGGATCGGCCCAGGGTTTGATCACTCGTATATCCGAGTCAGGCGAGGGCGCGCCGCTTTCCGTAATGATTTGATGACTATCACGAAACGGATCGACGGCTTGTATCCCCGGTTCAATCCGTTCAGTCGCATCCTGAACAGGAATTTCCGGAGCAGCCTGAACTTCCTCAGCAGTTGGGTTTGTCGTTGCGACGAATGTTGAATCCGTTCGCGGCGGTCGCGGTATCAGCCATAAGAAGCTGGCCAGCAGACTCGCTGCCACGAGCCCTGTGACCAACACGCTCCGCGAAACACGTTGCCTCTCAGCCAACTGCGGCGGCAGCCGATGCAGTGTCGGCTGTTGGACGTGAGCCAGACATTCTGAAAGCAACGCGGATAATTCATCAGCCGACGCGAACCGGTCACTCGCTGACTTCGAATGCAGGCGGTCCACGATCCTGCACAACCAGACTGGAACGTCGGGATTGATTTCACGCATGTCGCGAGGGACATTGTCAGTGATGCGGCGGAGAACGCCGTATGGCGATTCGGCGCGAAAGGGAACTCGACCGGTACACATTGCATACATCACGCTGCCCAGACTGAACAAGTCGCTGCGGGCATCAACGGATTCGCCGCGAGCCTGTTCGGGTGACATGTATTGCGGCGTGCCAGCGATGACTCCGGTGCGGGTCACCGACGCATCATCCACGGCGCGGGCAAGGCCGAAGTCGGTAATCACCAGACGATCAACTCCATCGCCCAGAAGAATGTTGGCGGGCTTGATGTCGCGATGGACAAGCCCCTGATGATGCGCGGCGGCAAGACCAGAGGCAATTTGGATGCTGATTCGCAGGATGTCGGCAAGGGGCAACGCGCCGTTGGAATCAAGGCGTTTCTGTAATGACGATCCGCCCACATACGGCATCACCAGAAAGGGCAGGGC
>JANOZG010000615.1:0-13252 GCA_031429275.1 Planctomycetota bacterium | reverse complement strand
GACTCTATAGTCGTCCTGACCTACGTCAAATTGCTTTTCTCTCGCTGCAGCACAGGCTCTAATTTTCTTTCATCCGAGACGCCTCATCCAGTCGTTTTAACTCATCTCGCTCTGGTCTGGCTTTGTAGAACGGATCAAGTGGATAACACCCGGAAACCATGCCATTTCTAGGTGCGGTTGTACAGTCACTAAATGTTCGACAGATCTTTTTGCGAGCCATCGAACGGCCAGCCGAAACGTCTGCCGGCAGCTCTGGATAAGACAGAACCATACGCCCAAGGCCGATGCTGTCAGCCATTCCCAGTCGCACGACAGCCTGACCGACATGCGGCAACCATTCCTGCAGGTATGAATACCCAGAACCCACGATGATCATCTCCGGCACCAGACGTTTCAGTTCGGCGGTGGCGGAAATCTGTCGATGGACTCCCACAAGAGGATCCTCTGGCGGCTGATATCCATCTGATGGCGGAAACAATGCCGGCCGCTGAATATGTGGATTGTAGTACGGGCTTCCGCACGTTGAGCACATGAGATCTATGCCCAGCGAACGCAGCAGTTCCAAAAATTTCTGCGGTTCACGCAGATCGATTCCCAGCCCGCTCCCATCGCCACCAAAGGCATTCCGATAATCACCCACGCTCGACGGAACGCCAGTCTTGTCATCGGATGTTCCCGGTTGAAATGGAACATAATCAAAGACGCTCAACCTCACGCCGATCCCGAGACCCGGCACTTCAGCGCGAATTCCCGCGACTATGTCTCGCAGGAATCGAGTTCTGTTTTCGAAACTTCCGCCGAACGCACCAACACGATCGAACCCGGACAGAAATTCATGCCCGAGGTATCCGTGGCAATGTTTGATATCCACCCACCGATACCCCGCCTCACTGGCCAATCGAGACGCGTTGATGAAATCGTCAATGAGCCTTTTGATATCGTCATCTGAAAGCAGTGCATCACTGGTGGAGATGCCGAGTTTCTGATCAAGGACTGGATGATGGTACGCAATCCGAGGCTCTAGTTTCTTTTTATCGCGAGGCCTCGCAAAGCGACCGGAATGAGTCAACTGCAGGCCAAGCAGCAGATCATCTGTTGTGCCAATATGTTCGCGATGAACGTCCTCGAGAATCTCACGCAACGACGCCAGGTCCTGCACAGTACTGGAGTTTATCAGTAGCTGATTCGGGTTTGCGCGACCATCGGGGGCTACTGCAACCGCCTCACCACCCCAAATCAGTTTCGCTCCACTGAGCCCAAAATTCTTCCAGCGGCGACGCGTCAAATCTGTTGGACGACCATCTGTTGTTGCGTCCCAGCCTTCCATTGGCAGGATGCACCACCGATTGCCAATTGGACCGCAGACCGATAACAACGGTTGATCAAGAGGTGCCTGAATGCCGGTCTGCAGCGTGTCATCGAACGGCAGTGCCAGATTCAATTCGGCCAGTCTCTGCTGAAACTGGAGCGGCGATTTCAGGGAAGAAACGCGAGGATAAGACATCTGCGACTTTCGGATCTCAGTTCAGCAACCAGTCCATCAGACGCCAATCCATCCAACGGCGGTCTGGGTCGACACCGCTGCGGCCGACAAAGCCGAGATGACCGCCATGCTGAGTCAGACACATAGTGACATTGGGCGGCAGGTTCAACCCATGAAACGCCTGCGTACTAACAACAGGATCATCCATCGATGCCAGAATTGTTGTATGAACACGAATATTTTCGATAACAGGCTTAGATGACGCGCGTTCGTAGTAGTGGTCAGCTGATTCGAAACCGGAGGCAGGGGCTGTATAAAGTTCATCAAAGTCATACAAACGCTGAGGAGGACGCCGCACGTTGGCCAGCGGCACATCATCGCGCCACTGCGTCGAATTCGAAAGTTGCCGCACAAGGCGTCGAGTGAAATACATGTCGTACCGCTGTCCCATACGAGATGCATTCAACATTGACGAACAATGTTGAAGATCAATCGGTGGGCACACCGCAACGGCACGAAACAGACTCAGCGGAAGATCCGAGCCGAATTCTCCAAGATATCTCAGCAGCAGATTTCCGCTCAGCGAAAATCCTGCCAGTGAAATCGGAGAGCCGGGACAGAGTCGTTCCACCATGTTGACAGCCGCAGCAAGGTCTTCGACCCGACCTGCGTGATAAGGGTACTTTGCAAGGCTTGTCCCTGCGCCGCAACCACGATGGTCCATGCGAAAACTACGAACGCCGCGCTGCTGCAGTTTGGCCGCCAGACGAACCATATAGCCACTGCGATGCGAGCCACCCAATCCGTGCTGCATGAGAACAACGTGATCGCCACGACGCCAACCAGATGGACTGTCGTCGTGCATGACAACCAAATCACCATCATCCAGCCGCAATCGGCGTTCGGTGGTACCATGCAGCGGTAAGAGTCCTGGAAACACAGTAGCCCACGCTGTCTGTGCATGCGAACTGGATAAACCACGCGCCGGTCGAAACGCCGGAACACCCGGCAATGCTTCCCCATGCAGCGAGAACAGATGAGAGCTGCAAATCGCATGACGATGCGATGCATCTGCATCAATTGTCGGAATTGTTTGTCCCTGAACGCCGTCCATGAAATCCGTCCGAATCTCAATTGAAAACACGTCAAGCGACCAATGACTGACGTTGCAAAAAACGATTCATCCCCGCAAATGCGGAAAGTTTTCCGCCTCAGGATCCGCCTTTTAGACGTTTTTCAGAGTTTCGCAAAGTGCCAATCCCGTGTTTTGCGGATTTCCTTCCGCCGGTGAAAAAGTCTGCCCCTCAAACTCCTCTTATTTCACTCCGTTGCGGTGAAACATTTGGATAACACGTGAGACGATAAACCCATCCGCTCCTCAGGACACCTACAACTTCGACTGTGCGAAAATCGTTCGCATTTTCCGAATCAACTAACGTATGCTGTTGACCAAAAGGGTGAGATTCGATTCGCAGTTGGACTGAGGTGCTTGAGATGCTAAAATCCACGCTACTGTAATGCGGGAATTTGGCTACAGGGATTTTCAGGGCAGGAGAACAACGACGATGAACCGACGTCAATTATTGAAGTCCTTCTTAAGTTTGGCCGCTGGATCCGCTGTGGTTCACTGTAGAACAGCATTCAGCACACTCTCAACTCCGCAGCCACAAACCGATAATTCTTCCGAAACACTGACCGAACTGCTGCAGAACACAATTCAACTTTGCGTCAACGGTGGTCACGTTGGAATTACAATTGATCAACGTGAAGCCGTCGAAGCGCGGGAACTTTGCCAGCAAGCGTTGACTCGCCTGCAACGCTCCACCCTTGATACGCCAGCCTTCTGGCAGGCGTGCGCCGATTCAGTCTCCCGCCTGGAAGCCACTGTTTCTTCGCATATCGAATCGACCCAGGCCGAACATCACTCGCAATTTCAAACTCTGCGTCAACTGCGTAATCTAAAGAGGCAATTGACAATTCAGACAGTTCAGGCAATTGGCGCGACGAGCCGGCTTGTGTGACGCTGAATCTGTTCCGGATGCCTCGACATTACCCCGCAAACCGGTTGCGCTAAAGATCGCGGTTGTACTCGTTCGATGATGACACGGGGGAAACTGCTTGACGAGGGCAACGGCAAAAACTGCCGGAACAGCGCCAGCATCCAGGGGCGGATCGGTTATGTACGAAGCACATTTTGGATTCCATCGACAGCCATTCCAATCTGCAGATGCCTGTCGCGCGTTCTTTATTTCGGAATCGATCCAGGAAATTCTGCCACAACTGCTGCATGCATTGCGATCAGACCTGGGCATCGCGGTCTTAACCGGAGTGCCGGGCAGCGGCAAGACATCGCTATTGCGACACATTCAGCAGCAACTTGCCAACGAAGGCCGCGTCATTGTGTGTTCCGGCGCGAATCTGGGAACGTCGGCGGATCTGATCGGCGCGCTGCTTGAAGCGTCTCGCATGAAAAGTGGCGCAGAAGCCACAGCGAAACCAGTGTCCATTGATCGTGTGGTGCAGGTTTCGCGATCATGCGCGCTGGACCACATGAGACGAACGGCAGAACTGTGGGGCCCGGTCATGCTGCTGATCGACGATGTGCAACTTGTGCCTCTGCCAGTACTAAACGAATTGCGAGCGTGCACCGAAGAAGAATGGAACGGTCGCGATCTCGTCAGGTGTCTGGTCTCTGCGCCAATCTCATTTGAAGATCAACTGGCACGGCAGGATTACTCAGATTTCGCGCGTCGAATTCGTTGCCATGCGTTTCTGCAGCCTCTGAAATCCAGCGAATCGGTTCTATTCCTGAAGGATCAGATCGAACTTGCAGGCGGACAGCACAGCAACATCTTCACAGCTTCGGCATTGACTTCAATCATAACCGCCGCCGGCGGAAACCCACGCTGCCTCGGCCTGCTCGCCGACGAAACACTTGTTATCGCCGCGATGTGCGTCGAAAAGATCGCCAGTGAAAAATCCGTTCGAACGGCGCTGAGTCGCTTGCAGCACTTGCAGTACCACTGGAACACATCACCTTACATCAATGACGACGAAATCAACGAATTGGATTCTGAGCCAACGAATTCCGATACGAAATCAACCGAAACTATCGCTTCGTCATCGGCATCAGCTTCGCCAACTCTGTCAACCCCGTCAGCCACTTCAACGGCGTCGGCAGTATCCGATAGAACAACCCCAGCGGTGACGCGATTCACAGCTCCAGTTCAGGCCACGATCGCCCCGGGCGTCATTGAATTTGGCGGCCCCACAACTTCGTTTACGCATCCGGCTGTGGCAACACAACCTGCAAAGGCAACGCTGCCTGCTCCTATCCAACAGATCTCTGACGTCGCAGACCATTCGGACTATGTCGACGTTTCAGGATCTGTCGAATTGCCGGCGCATATCCTTCCTGGTGAATTGACAGAACCACATCACGACCTGCGTACGACGGCAAAAACTTTGCCGACAAATTTCGACGACCGTGCTTTCAGCGACATCACTCAAACGGCGCCGAGGAACTCAGCCTTTGAATTCGGTTCGGAACACTCGATCATCGAAGCACCCGCGACATCAATGGCCCCGAATTCACATCATCGGATTCCTGAATTCGAAGTTGGTCAACGATTTGAATCGGAATCCATGGAAGAGAGTATCTCGATTGACGAGGTCGAGGATCGCGCCATTCTGGAATTGCTGAATCAAAGCGAGGAGATGAACTTCGACAACGTTGGCATATCCGCCATAAACGCCAGTCGTGCATCAGAGCATGGCGAAGTCTCCGAAGCGAAGATCCTGTGGTTTGATGGAAATACAAGTGACGATGAAAAACAGCCTGCTGTCGAAACAGATTTGGTAAACGTCGAAAGCCCATCACTTTCGATAGCGGAAGAACCGGCGGACAGTGCTACACTTTCAGAAGCCGAACTGCTTAACGAAGTTTCTGAACGAAAATCACACAATGGCGTCGCGACTGGCAAGTTCTTCGACACCACTAGCGCCAAGCTGTCGAACCGCTTGCCTGTGTTTGACCGCTACACATGGCTTGCACTTGGGCGCGAGGTACCAGCGGGGCGTAATTCAGTTGTCTCCATGTCTGTGACAAGACAACTGATTCAGTCAGAATATTCCATTCTCCGCTCTGGACTGCACAGAGCTATCTCTTTACTGCCATCAAACCTGCAGCGCATCGAGGCAATCGATCAGATACCGATCAGTGTAACCACCGACACGGCTCTGATCGACGAGATCAATCGAGATTCAAGGAACGTTCAGTCCGGTGTTTACGTTGTGACCGGTGCAGAGAATTTCACCTCGGCTAAGAGCTCGACGACACTTGAGTGTGCAAAATCCATCTTCATCGCAATTATGGAAGATGCAACTTCAACCGATGGTAACGCATCATTTGATTCGCATAGCGTCGTCGAGATCTCCCATGAAGAGACTCAGCACGTAGACTCTGAGGCAGCCTTAAGCAGTGTTACGCCTGAGGACTCAGTTGACGAAAATGCAAAATCACAATCCGGCCTGAGAATCTGGCGAGATGGCATGCTCGTCTTCTCGAACGGTACACCAACCGATGACATCAACGCACCAGATTCGGCCGCATTGTCTCACGAATCGAATCCAGCTGAACATAACGCGATTGAAGCATCGAATGAATTCATTCCAGCGCCGGCCCCGTCTTCCGATGACAATTTGAAGAACCGCAATCTGGTGCAACTCGGCGCAGGTGGATTCTTCACACTTCCAGATCCCAAGCCGCAGCATGCGGATGGGTTAAGCTCGCTGAAGATCTCCCAGGACGAAGATGTTTACCCGCTCGTTGAAGCGATGAACAACATTCGGAATGAAGTTAGGAGTTTTCAGGACAACAGTCCAGTTCCCGATGAGGATGCCGATGAGGATGCCGATTCAGGGTCCCGATTCTCTGAATCGCCCGATTCCTCAAATCAACCAGACAACGTAGTCTCCCGGGCAAAACGTCGACTGGACGACCGAGCAAACTCGACAGACGCAAATACCATGGCACTGCAATTCTCGCCAGAAGCGCGAGGCCATCAAAAGAATGAGCAGGCCATCAAGACACAGCCAGAAACTGAGTCTGTCTTCGCAGCCGACGGCACACGAAACTCAGAAGCCGCACCAAATTTCGGTCGTCTGTTTACGCGTCTTCGGCTGACACGCAGACTCGCTGCAGATCAGGCACAAGCAGACGTGTAGTCCAGTTCACGTTTTTTGGTCAGTTTTAGAAACGGCTAAATCGTCGTCCGACTTCCGATTGTGTCTCTGAGGCATCTTAGGGACAATTACGTGATCGCAAGTCATCACGGATGTTAACTAACACACAACACCCTTGCTCAGTTCGGCAATGTCTACGACGCTATGTCACAAAAAACAATAACGCTGCAAGCATCTGCCGCCGAGCCTCAGCCGGGCACGTTTGATCAGCCCGTCAATGCGACGTCCCTTTACCGTTACTGGGGCGCACATCTGGTGGAAGGTGGTGTTCGATTCGCAGTCTGGGCTCCGAATGCTCGCGAGGTTTCTGTCATTACGGACGGCAATGGCTGGACTGCAGGGCGTGATTGGCTGAATTCCAGTGATAACGGCGTCTGGCATGGGTTCATCAAAGGCGTCCTGCCCGGAACGCGATACAAGTATGCGATCAGAACGCAAAATGGCAACCTACTGGAAAAAACCGACCCGGTTGCGTTCTACCACGAAATGCGTCCTCAGACAGCGTCGATCGTTTGGAGTCTGCGTGATTTTCAATGGACCGATCAGCAATGGCTAAAGACTCGCGCCCAGACGAATTGGCTCAAAGCACCAGTATCAATGTACGAGGTTCATCTGGGATCGTGGAAACGACCACATGATGGCCGAACTTATTTCAACTACCGTGAATTGGCTCATGCCCTTGCCGACTATGTTCTTGAGACCGGCTTCACGCATGTGCAGCTGATGCCAATTACCGAACATCCGTTCGACGGATCATGGGGATACCAGACCACAGGCTATTTCGCACCAACCTCACGATTTGGATCTCCACACGATTTTCAGTATTTCGTAAATCACATGCATCAGCGTGGCATCGGCGTCCTGCTGGATTGGGTACCAGGACATTTCCCAACCGATACGCATGGTCTGGCAATGTTCGATGGAACTTGCCTGTATGAACATTCCGACCCGCGACTCGGCTATCACCCCGATTGGAATACGCTGATCTTCAATTATGGTCGCCGTGAGGTCACAGAGTTCCTGATTTCCAGCGCCAGATTCTGGTGCGATGTGTATCACATCGATGGAATTCGTGTTGATGCCGTTGCATCAATGTTGTATCTCGATTACTCGCGTGATTCGGGACAATGGATTCCAAACCAATATGGTGGTCGTGAGAATCTTCACGCCATCGACTTTCTGCGTGAATTCAACACATTGATTCACGCAGAATTCCCTGGCGCGATGACCGTGGCGGAGGAATCTACGGCCTGGCCTGGCGTGTCGCGTCCGTGTTACACCGGCGGCCTTGGTTTTACCATGAAGTGGGACATGGGCTGGATGAATGATACGCTGCGCTTCATGCGACGCGATCCGCTCTTTCGTCAATATCATCTGAATGACCTGACGTTTCGAGGCATCTATGCGTTTTCAGAAAACTTCGTCCTGCCATTGTCGCACGACGAAGTTGTGCATGGAAAACAATCATTATTGTCGCAGATGTCCGGCGACACATGGCAGAAATTTGCAAATCTGCGAGTCCTGCTCTCAGGGCAATTCGCCGCGCCCGGTAAGAAACTGCAGTTCATGGGAACTGAAATCGGGCAATGGACCGAATGGAATCACGATGCTGAAATCGACTGGATTCTGCGAACCTTCGACACGCACGAAGGCATTCGCCGGATGATCTGTGATTTGAACCGATTGTACATCAAGGAAGCAGCTTTGCACGAAGGCGATGTCGTGCAGGAGGGGTTTCAATGGCTGGTGGGTGATGACCATACAAATTGCGTCGTTGCCTTCATGCGTCAGACGCTCGATCGTCGCGAGATCATCCTGATCGTCAGCAACCTGACACCAACTCCGCGCGATAATTATCGTCTCGGCGCTCCGACGGCTGGTTACTACAAAGAAATCTTCAACAGCGACGCTGACTGGTATGGCGGTGCCGGACTTGGTAATCAAGGCGGCGTCTATTCAAAAGATGTCCCTGCCCATGGTAAGCCTGCAAGCATCGTCATCACGGTTCCACCTCTGGCAACTGTCATGTTGAAAGCGGTGCCACCTCCGGCAGCAATAGAAGCTGCAACGACATCAAAGCCTGACGAAGTCGCTGACTGAGCTGTCTTCATATAACGAAAATGCAGCCCATCCTTTTGAGATGCGCTGCATCGGGAACGTATTGTCGTATCAGCAATCAAAAACTAATCGTGGCAATGATTGTGGCCGTAACCACCGCCACCGTATCCGTATCCGCCAAACCCATGGTTATAGCCCCCGCCGTAATATCCGCCGCCGTAGATCGGTGTTGAGTACACCGGTATGCTGCGATAGACAGGATACCCGCCACCGTAGTAGCCTCCGTTGCCGTATCCTCCCCCATGTCCGCCATAATAGGGCTGGCTATAACCTCGACTGTATGTACCGCCGAAATTGTTGTAGCCGTTTCCGTAGTTGAGCGAGATTCCAAACCCTGAGCCGCCGGTACGGTGTTGTGCCATCGAATTTGATGACCCAAATACCAGAAGACAACTTAAAGCTACCACACACACAAGAAACTTCTTCATGACCATTCTCCCCGTATTGGATTGAGTTGGAAAATAGAAGCCCGGTTGTTCTGTCGTATCACAGTGATAAAACGTTGCTGAAGTTGGAAACCAGACCAAGTTGCTCCGTGGCTGGCAATCACTTTCAACTACTGAACTTACCGGGCTATTCACACTTAATCTGAAACCCGATTCCGTCCGGGATAAATCTGAAACCCGGATTCAGTCAAATGCGAACTGGATGCCAAGAGCCTCGGAAGGCAGGTCAAACGCACTCCAAGTCACAATCAAACAGCATAAAGCCTTTCAGTCAAACACTTTAGAGAAAGTCTGGCATTCCGAACTCATAACCATCGCGATTTCAGCCAACTTTAGAAACGACATCAATTCGACAAACCAATGCCATCAATGTGATTTCATGACCGGTGAATTCCTCGCCCCTTTGTCGAAGCAACACGACATCGATATCTCACGGTAAAAGACGATTAATGAAGCACAACCTGCGGCTGGACGCTCCAGAATTGTTGTCGGATGTTGCAAAAATGAAACACGAACCGTTTTCTTGATGCGCTGCATTTGTAGAATCCTGGAATGAACGCCATCGACAACTTCTTTTCACTTGCCGTGCCGCTCGGCCGATTCATGGGGACTCGCCTAAGACTGAGCGCCCTGATCCCGATCGCGGTGCTGGCAGTAATTTGGCGAGTTCAGGCGTTTACCACTTCAGTCATGTTTGCTGCGGTTTTGTTCTTGAGCGTTTGCCTGCACGAGCTATTTCACGTGTGGATGTCGCACCGAGCAAAGTTGCCGTGCCCGGACCGAGTGCTTTGGCCGTTTGGAGGGTTTTACGGCCGAACACCTAACCCGTCCAAACCTCTGGTGACTCTCGCAGGTCCTTCAGTATGTTTGGTGCTGGCGACAGCGTGTGGTCTACAGCTTCACAGTCGCGATGAGATTTTGACATTGATCAACCCGGTCACCTGTTGGCAAGGTTTGCGTTCGGACAACATGCTGACTCTCTTGCTGCGAATTGGCTTCCTGGTCAACTTTCTGATCGTGGCTGCGAATCTGATTCCAGTGAGGCCGATGGCAATGGGATATAACTTGCAGAACTATCTGTCTCGAAGGTATTCCAGAATTGAATCACACGACCTTCTTTTGCGATCCGGTTTGGTCATCAGCATCTTTGGTCTATCGGCTGGATTCGTATTTGACCTAAGCGGATTGGCTGCCTTATCAGCCCTGTTGTTGTTGATTCACGTTCAGGAAACGATGCAGTGGTTTCAACCATCCGACTCTCCACGTAGTATTAGCCACGATGACGACATCGAAGTTTTTCCGACATCCGAACGCTACAAGAATGATGACTTTCAAGGCGACGATGCCGATGATTCTGACAGCGTTATTGAACGTTGGAAGGACCGGCGCGAATCGGAACGAGACCTTCGAGAACGTGAACTTGAGCAACGTGAACACGATGAATTGGATCGCGTGCTGGAAAAAATTCACATGCAAGGGCGAGACGCCTTGTCGGTCGCTGAACTCCACCTGCTCAATCGAGTCAGCGCAAGACTGCGGCAGAAGAATCACTGAAAACACAGTCTTCAACGGTCGTTCGACAGGAAGCTGCGATCAGGGGCGATGCCCGTCGACGATTCGCCGCAACAATTCAGGCGTGACTTGTCGCAGGTCGTCCATCACGCGATCGTGAGCGCGATGAAGCTGATCCCACGTGTGGCCTCTCGACACGATGCCAAGGCACTTAGCACCCGCAGCAAGAGCAGCTTCAATTCCCGCTGGAGCGTCTTCCAGCACAATGCAGCGAGACGGCTCAATCCCCAATCCCTGCGCGCCTTTCAGAAAAACGTCCGGATGAGGTTTACCGCGGACCACGTCAGCTCCGGTAATCACCGTTCTGATGATGCCTTTTGCTCCCAGTTGCTCGATCGCGACTGCGACATTCTTCGGCGGACCACTGGACCCGATCGCCATTGGAATTCCTTGATCGTGCAAAGCCTTGATGAGTTCTCTTGCTCCAGGCATGTGCGGAAAGTCGATGGCGATCAGCTCGCGGTAGAGTATCTCTTTTTCCTCATCGAAGGCTTTAATGTCTTCATCAGATGGCGGATCGAGCCAGGTATCTCGAATGACCTCACGGCTGGTGCGCCCAAAACCCGCCGCAAACTGAGCCTCCGTACATTCACGGCCATGACGCTCACAACTAATCTGCCACGTTTTAAGATGTGCCGCATAGGAATCAATCAGGACGCCATCAACATCAAACAGAACACCAAATTCGAACTGGGACATCAGTGAAACAGTAACTCTTCAGGGATTTGAATAGGATTTGAGCGAAATGAAGTCTATCAGGCTGATGGAATGACGTGAACAATCGAAAAGGTTTTCTTGCGCATGTCTTGAATCGGGGCCATGCCTGCCAGGGCCGCTTGAACGCATTCCCGATTCAATACGACAATCATCATCTGACCGTGCTGCGTTAAGTTGAGCGAAATCCGGCGCCGGGCAAACATGGTTGAGCGAAGCCGCGACTGGGAGTGATCCAGTCTGAAGCCGACGGCTCGCAGCGGTCCCGGTGAATTGATGGAAAAGCTCGCTCAGTGGACTCGGCAAGTCAATGGAGGGGAAGCGGAACTCCGGTCGCTTCAGCATAGTCTTGCACGTGGCACACCGTTCGGCGATACTCGCAAGCAGAAGAAAACGGCAGCAGAACAGGGACTCGAACCTTCCCTTTGCTCCCGAGGCAGGCCAAGGCGACCTGAAAAGTAGAATGTCCCTCCTGCGATTCCGAAGCAATCATCTCCCCCATCCCAACCCGAAGCGTGAGTTTTGAAGTTGCGTGATTGTGACTATCCCAACCCGAAGCGTCAGCGAGGGATCTCGTCGCCACACAGCGGGCAGAATGGCAAGAATCGCAGGAATCGCAATCCCTCGCTGACGCGTCGGGTTGGGATGTTATCGAGAGTCTCGGTCTTTGCGATCCTGGGCGATGGTGACGTAGTCCACGACACTGGAGAGTGATTGCTGGTTCCAGATGTAACGGATGCTGCCTCGCTCGGCCCACCAGTCTTGCTGTTCAGGCCGAGACTTCTCTCGCAGGCGACGAGTACACCACGCTTTGATGTCGGATCGAATTTTCTTCGGGGGCGTATTCGCTGCGCCGATCACGATATGAGCGTGATTGCTGCGGCAGTCGGAGGCATAGTGGATCCACTTTCGGAATTCGCACGTTTCCAGAATCTGAGCCAGGACGATTTGTTTCTCGTTGTGTGAGAGCAGGCACTGCGGGTCCTTCATGCAGGCTCGGCAGTGTTGCTCGAGCTCTGCTTGAGGCAGCTTCCAGACGTGATGATACTCAACCCAGCCACGCGCATCTCCGGGCAGCCATGTTCCGTAGGTTGGCCAAGTGATGAAGAAGGCCACAGGATCAGGCATCACAATATCACCACTCATACGCAACTCCCAGGGGCAACATCTGAGACGTCAGCAAGTGGCTTACGGTACCAACATGCCAGCCATCAGAAAAGTGTCCACATCCAACCCCTCACAACCCGAAGCGTGAGCGAGGAATCTTGTCTGCAGGCCGCGGGGCGGGAACAGAGTCGCAAAAAAACGAAAGAACGCAGAAACGCAGGAATCGCAGGAGTCGCAATCCCTCGCTGACGCTTCGGGTTGGGATGGGTGTTGCCTTGGGGGGGATTGGGAGGTAGGATGGGATTTGGGGCGGGGTGGTGGGGGTTGATGGGGCGATGGTGCTGACTCAGGAAGGCGTTCGAGATGCTGATTCGTGGATTCGTCAAGGCCGTCGCGGAGTTGCTTGGGGACCGTGTGCCGTCGTACCGCCGACATCCACGCCGCTGGGGTGCCATGGGACTTGATCTGTCCCGGACCGAGATTCAGTCCCTTGAACAACGCCTCGTCCTCGCCGATCCTTGGGGTTGAGTTGGCGACTTATGAATTGAATCCCGGCTTTGTGTCACTT
>JANOZG010000614.1:0-2803 GCA_031429275.1 Planctomycetota bacterium | reverse complement strand
GACAACCCCTCCATCAAACCGCCTCCTTGCGGATCTCAGATCGAAACTCCGCGACGCCGATGGAAGAATAACACTCCCAAAATTCTACAACCACCTCAACTCAGACTTCCTATCTGATCACGCAAATCGGAATTGCACCCGGTGGAAGAAGTTCGACGTCAGCACAAGCGAGATCTGGAGGGTGGATTTGGCCGAGTCTATCTGCCTCACGCGCTGGAGCGGAAATATCCGAACGAGAGCAGCGAGTTTGGATGGCAGTGGATCTTTGCTTCAAGTCGCCTGGCGAGTGATCCTCGCAGCGGCGAGCGGCGCAGGCATCACGTCGGGGAGGATTATTTCGCTGACTATTTCAAGACAGCAGTTGATCGAGTGGGACTGGCAAAAAATGCCGTGCCTCATTCTCTGCGTCACAGCTTTGCGACCCATCTTTTGGAAGGCGGAGCGGATATTCGCACGGTGCAGGAACTGCTGGGTCACGAGGACGTGCGGACTACGATGATTTATCTGCACGTCATGAACAAGCCCGGGCTGGCAGTGAAAAGTCCGGCGGATGGGTTGTAGTGCCGCGGGGCGGCAGGCTGTAGGCTGTAGACAGTGAATCGCGGCGGATGAGAAGGTTATCAGGTGCCATGCATCCGGAGGTTTACGATGCATCCGGAGGTTTACGATTGGGACTATCGTTGTATTGCACGATCCCGCCGGTTTGAGAGTGCGGTAACGCATACCCATAAAACGGGAAGCAACGACAGGCTTAGCACCACAGAAAGGATAATGCCGTACCAGCGAAACTGAGAGGCAATCTCAGGTTTTGGAGGTGTGGTATGCAATGCTTTGTCCGCAACCCAGAAACAGCCGACGCAAAACGCTGCCAATAAAAGCCAGAAGAACCCGAAAAGGCAGCCAACGGGAGTGGATCTTGTGGTACGCATTCTCACTTGGAACGTCGCCTAACAAGGGCTAAGACCCCCTTGACCCAAAGGAGCTGCGTGGCTCGTTGAAATCAGCCGCTCACGTTGTTCGCTTCCTGAAACAAGCGAGCACCGCGCACGCATGCCTCCGAGTAAGACTCTAATGATTCAATTGGGAGAAGCAACCTGCCAATCGTAGAATTCACGATTACATGACTGTCTCTGATTTCGAGGTCTAAAGTCAAAGTGGCCCGGCACCATTTTCCTTCCGGCACCATGTTCCTCCCCCGGGCCAAAGCAGTAGCCATGGACTGCAACCGTCTTTTGCAAACTTTGATTGCCCTCATGATTCGCGATGCGGCAGCTGGCCCCAAGTGCGCCCGCCCGAGTGCCGCCGATCGAGTGCCGCCGATCGCATCAATTCCAGTGAAGGTTGCGATGCCAATCACGAGAATGGAGATGCCTGCCCCCACGGCAATCCCAGCTTGTAGCGGATGAGATCGAGGGCTCGCAGCGGGGAAAAAATGTCTGGCTCATGCAGCGGCCAGAGCCCACACGGTTGTTCTCCGGAACCCGATGCTTCCAGGATACCGTTGACGGCGCGGCGAGCTGCTTCGTTTGCTCCTTCCATCGAAGCCAGGTCCGTGTAGGTCCGCACATAGTCCGAAGCGAGAAACAGATTCGGAATTTCGATCGTCGCTTCGGGGCGGTACTGCCACGAGTTCGTGATGTTGACCAGCAACGGCTCCTCGTTGCCGTCGTTCATCGGCGAGCTGCGAGGAAAGACGATATCCGGATCCAGATGCCAGCCGACAAGATTTTCGTCTGCCAGTACCGTCTGGCCGTTGCGATTCAGGTGGGCCTTGAGCTGTGCCCAGACCTCGGCCTGCACTTCATCGGCCGTGCATTCTTCCGCGGGCTTCAGGACGACCTTGTTGCCGGGAGTCGTCCAGTCAGACACGTCGACCGAAAGGATGCCAGACACTTCGCCGTTGCCGTAATTCGCCATGTTAACATTCGGCCAGAACTGATGTTGTGAAATCGACGTCAGCGCCCAGACCGAATCCAGATAAATGCAATGGCCGTGATCCAGCGGCAAATCCCCTTTAAGATAGAACTGAATGCCGTTCATCCACCGCGTTTCAAGATTACCGATCCGAGCCAGTGACGGTGAGCGTGCGGCAATATCGGGCGTCACCAGCTTCGTCATCACTTCGACCGGCATGGCGGAGATATAATAGTCCCCCTGGACCGTGACCGATTGCCCGCCGATCTGTACCACTGCGCCGGTGATTTCGGAGCCGCTCAACTGCAGGCTTTGCACGGCGGCGTTTTGAGTCAGCGACACGCCGCGTTGTGTCAGATAGTTGATCCACGGAGTCAGCCAGACATCGTTCGTCGGGCCATTCAGGACGCGATCGGTCTGCACGCCGGGAGTTACGCTGTTGAGCACCAATTGCAGCAGTATGTCGCCGACGGTGCGTGTGCTGGCGGTCTTTGCCTGCATCGCGACGAGCGACCGCGTCAGACCCTCGGCCAGAATCTTCTGATACTCGGCGGACTTGTTGTCGGCGTCGATGAAATCCCACCAGGCGATCTTCTCGTACTCACCCAGCCGCCGTTCCTCGCACGAAGTCAGGATTTGGAACATCCGCTCGGCGAAGAACTGCGTTTCGTCTGACGGGATGCCGGTGTGGATGTGAGCGATCTCCCAGATCGCCTGAATCCAGGCTTCGAGCGTTTCGGGGAACTCCGCCGGCGTGATGATCGGTTCAGCATTTTCCTGAGTCATTTCGATCTGCGTCGTCGCCACGAGGTTGTCGATGACGTATTGCCCCGGGACCATCGGAATGCGAGACATTGTGTCTGGCAGGTGTTTGTAGAATCCCGGAAAG
>JANOZG010000613.1:0-6133 GCA_031429275.1 Planctomycetota bacterium | reverse complement strand
AACAAGGCCATCGTCGCCAAGCTCAACGCCGAGGGGGCGCTCGCCGTCGGCCTGTCGGGGCGCGATGCCGATCTGCTCGTCGCCCGCAAAGACCTCGATCACGGCGATATCGGGTTCGTCGGGGAGATCACAAGAGTGAATCCGGGTGTCATCCATACGCTCACCCGAGAGGGCTATATCCCGGTCGTCTCGTCGGTAGCCGCCGGAGTGGACGGCCAGGCGTATAACGTCAACGCCGATACTGCAGCAGCTGCGGTGGCTCGAGCGTTGTCCGCGGAGAAGCTGATTTTTCTGAGCGATATTCCCGGCATCCTGACAAATATCAAAGATCCATCTTCACGCCTTTCACACGTCAACGCAGCTCAGGTGCGTGCACTGATTGCGGATGGTACAATCGCGGGCGGGATGGTTCCGAAGGTGGAAGCAGCATTGGAATCTCTCGACGCCGGCGTTCGAAAAGTACACATCGTGGATGCATCGATGCTGCATTCACTGCTGCTCGAAATTTATTCAGATACGGGCGTGGGAACGGAAATCGTTCCGTAGTTGGACAGCGCCACTTTGCCCCCTCTCCCCCGATTTGTTTGCGGATATTACATGGTTCTTCTTTGCAGTGTCGTCGCAAACAAATTGGGGGAGAGGGATGGGGTGAGGGGGCTTTTCTCGGACAAGGCCTTGCTCAAACGCCCCCTCATCCGGCCTGTCGGCCACCTTCTCCCCCGATCTCGGGGGGAGAAGGGACAGTGGAACGACGCAACGTCAATCTGAGCATTATCTTATGGCGAATCAGACTCTCAAAGTGGCGCTGTCCAAGTAGTCTGCTGCCGAATTTGCACGAACTCGATCTTCATGACCAATACCGACACATCGCTGATCAATCGCCGTCGCCGAGTTGGCTGGACCGCGTTGATTTGCCTGTGTGTGGCCGCCGTGGGTTTGACAACATCCGAGACCGACACGGTCTGGTCCGCCGCCGCGATGCGCATCGCTATCGTTTTGGGGGCACTGTGGCTTTGTTTCCCCACAGAGACCCGCCCAGCCGCATGGACCGCACTTACGCGGGGCCGCCTCATCGCTCTCGTCATCGGCGCGATCCTGATGAACCGTCTGAAATACGCTCTGCCATTCTTCGGCATCGCCGCCGCCGTTATCTGGTTTATCCGCCCGAGAGCTAAGAGATAGTGGTGAAATACATTACTGTCCGAAGAGCCCGTTGCTCGACTCTCCCGAGTCGAGATATCGCAGCAAATGGTCGACTCAGGAGAATCAAGTTACTTCTAGAATTGCCGCTCAGTTGACACGTCGCGAAGCTGGCGAACACTTGCCATAGTTCGATAGAGGTTGGCTGATTGCGGACCAGGATCGATTAGGCTTCTGTCACTTTTCAACTCCAGCTTTCGCGAATCACAGACTGTTGCTCGCAAAGATTACTGGCTGACTCCATGAACCAAGTGCGTTTGAACTTCAGATGCCGCGAACCTCAATCGTGTATGTTCCCGCAGAGAGGAGAGAATTCAGGTTGAATGAGTTCGTCACAACGTTCGGGTTGCGCAGCGCATAAACTTCGCCCGGCTGTGCTGATCCAGATTTCGTAGTGATCGGCGCCCGTGACTTGAGACCATGTCAGTAAGTTTTCCACTTGCGTAGAATTGACGAAAGTTTGATTAACAATTGGCGTTCGGGCGACTTCGAAGGATCGGGTTAGGCTTCAGATCAGACTGTTATACTCACGCACTCTCCATTTCTAGAGTCCGTCCACAAACACGGGACCTATCAGGCTTGTGGTCGCAACTCTTTGCTTCGTTTCAATCCGACTTTCATGTTGGACTCTCCGAAGTTCCGAAAGTATCCGTTTTGCTGCTGTAAGAACGATACGAACTGCATGGCGATCGTGACGAGTTGTCATATCTGCTGTTTCATGTGATACACGAGTTCTTTGGGTCACGGTCCATTAGACAATCGAAAACGATTGTCCGGAACTCCAAGGGCCAATCACAATATTACTTAAGGCTCGAACCCAGACGCGATACTCACCGGCAGGCAAATGGTTTTTGATATCGTACGAATTTGAGGAAAGGCCGGTCGCTGAAAATTTCAACACATTCGACGGGGTGCCAATCCATACCTCGTACTGATTCGCCGCTTGAACAGATGACCATGTCAGAAGCTTGGAATTTGATGAGGCTGAAAACGTCGCGGGGATTGATAGCACGGGAGTGTGACTGATCACGAATGTCCTCGGTGAACTCCAGATTTCCGAAACCCCGGAGCCGAATGAGCGAACGCTCCATTGGTAATTGCCGTCCGGCAAGCCAATTTGAGCATACCAGGCATATGCCTCGACTTCCTTGACGACACGACCGGAGGCTAAATCCGTTACAAAGACTGTCGCTATTGAGTTATGACTTTCCCAAACGAATTGTGTCTTGAAGTATTCAGTAGTGTGGATGACATCCGCTAACACAGGGATCAAATCCACAGACGGAGCAAAGACATCAGACCATCGTCCCACGGTTCCATCCGCTGCGATTCCTCGCACTTGCAACGAAAACGTTCCCAAGGGGACATCAACGTTTGGTGAGAACTTTGCTTCGACGAGATTTGTTGCACGAATGTTTCCAACAACATGATTGACGGTATCGTCAATCTGAACCTCGTAAGTGGCGGCTCCTGGTAGTGGATTCCAAGTGAAAGTCGGACGTGAAATGAATTCCCGGCCATAAGCGACTTTGGTGCCGTAGACTTGGGCAACGGCGCGAATATTGAGCCATTCTGACCAGGTTCCCAACTCACCATGGACTCCGACGTATCGCAACCAGTACCGCTGCGTTCCCAATGCGGTAAATTGATTTGCCGTATAGTTTGCGGCAGATCCGTCGTACACAATCTGACCTGCGCTCGGACTTTGGCCAGGTGCAGCATGCCAGATCTGGTATCGCGCGGCGTCGGTCTGAGCTGACCAGTGGAGTAACACTGTGGTACCCAGTGGAGTTTCTTCGGCAACGCTGTTGAGTTGAGGCATGATGCCTGCAGAAAAGTCTTTTAGTGCCGACCAATCTCCGTATTTGCCAGTCGCGTCAATTCCTCTGATCCAGACTCGATAGTTGCCAGCCCCCAGATTTATGGTCGGGTTGAAGTAGCCACTGGTTGAAGTCGTAATGCGAATTGGAGGCTTTGACGGCGTTGTAAGATTGTTGAACCACAATTCGTACGTTGCGGCTCCCGGTAGAGAAGAAAAATTAAAAGTCGGGCGAAAGCTGAATTGGGCAGTAATGCTGGTAATCGTCGTCGAAGGCACGACTGAGAACTCATCAAGTGTCGACCATTGCCCCTTCATACCATCCGCTGCCACTCCGCGAACCCAAAGGCGGTAGGTGCCAGCCTGAAGATTTGTCGGCGGTGTGAATGATGTCGCGGAGTTTTGCGTTGTTGTTTGCAATACTGCGACTTTTGGTGTCCTGGCATCGCTCATCCAGATTTCATACTTTGCCGCGCCTGGCAGAGGCTGCCATTTAAACTCTGGACGTCGGTTCATGCCATCTGGTGTCGCTACCAATGAGACGGCCGATTTGCTGGTAAACCTGGACGGCTTTGACCATGTTGATTTACCGATTTCATTGACCGCTCGAACCCAAACGACATAGTTGCCAACGCCAAGATTGACGGATGGTGTGTACGTGTTGGACGTTGTTGAGACTGAATTCAGAATGACTTGACCGGTCGTTTGATTTCGGAGCCAGATTTCGTAGCGGTCGGCATTACGATTTGCTGGCCAGGATATTGTTGGGTTCTGGCCAGGAGTTACCGTAATCGCGTTGATGACAGGGACAGGCGGCACCAAAGTGTTTTCGATTTTGGGAGCCAGGGTCAGAACCGTCAGGCTTGATTTCACATGTCCTAACTCTTCCTGTTCGAACTGAACATCGTAAAACGGAATGCCGACTGCCAAATTCAGATCGCCGTTGGCGTCATCCAGGTTTGCATGCACAGTGTAATTTGTAAAGACATTGTTTCCGACCGTATCAGGCCCAGGTATCGTGATGCTGCGTTTGACTGAACCGTCGCTATTGAGACTCAACAAATTGATTACATTCGTTGAGTCGAACAGGTTTGCGAACGGATTTTCAGGATCCCTTTCTGGCAGTTCCTGCCCGGAGACAGCCAGATCATTGATGCCGTCTCCGTCGATGTCGCCAATTGCAGTGAGCCCCATCAGAATATTCAGGTTTGCAATGGAAGCATCGCCACCTGCGTCCGAAACGAGTCGTGTCGCGTGCTTGACGGTTCCGTCAATGTTAAGCTGAAGAATGTTAATTACCGTCGTTGTGTTGTCTTCGCTATTCACAATTTCTGACATTACGCCAAGATCGGTGACACCATTACCGTCAATATCTCCGAGGACTGTAATGTCCTCGCCGAAACTGTCACCATCAGCACTGGCAGGATGCCATGCCCCGGAACCATCGATCTTGTTGGAACTCTTAACGGTTCCATCAGCATTCATTCGCAGGATGTAGATAGCACCTCGATCGATTCCGGCACCATCTGAGCCGGGAGCACCGACCGCGATGTCACTGATTCCGTCTCCATCAATGTCCCCCAACGAGGCCAGGACAGCCGCACCGTCACCAGCAGCAAGTTCCGGGAAGCCGTTCACGCCGCTGGATAATTTCTTGTGACTTTTGACAGTACCATCAGGCTTGAGGTTCAGAATGTAGACAAACCCATTCTCTTCACCTTCGATTGAGCTGACCGCAATATCCGTCACTCCATCGCCGTCAATATCTCCCAGTGATGTTGCGCCTGCTCCAAAATGTTCCTCTTCTGGAATTGCAGGACCACCATTCACTTCACTTGAGATCCGCTTTGAACTGCTGACTGAGCCATCTGCATTACGAAGAAGAACGTAGACCGCTCCCCGATTTGTTGCAAGTTCAGGAAGTCCCGATGTCCCGACGACAATGTCGCCCACGCCATTACCATCAAGATCCCCGATTGGTACGAGGCCGATGTATCCATAGCCGTCGTCTGCATGAATCGTCGGTCCGCCATTAAAACCGTCGGCCACTCGCACAGACTTCGAAACTGTGACCGGCGTCTTCACCCGGTTCATGACCTGGAATCTGTAATCTTCAACTTCGCCACCTGTTGCAGCACCGGTGGAGTTCGCAGCAGCCGCATCGGAACTCAGACGAAATCTTGCATATGTGCCGCCTGCGACGTCACCAGCGATCTTTCGAAACTGCAGCGTGAAGCGTCCGGCCGTTGTTCCCGTTGGCACGCTGATCTGAGCCCGCTCGGTGGCGTTTTCAAAAACACCGTTGTGGTTGTAGTCGATCCAACCATAGAGTGTCGCCGCTGTGCCAGTCGTGTTGGTGGCGGAGAGCGTAATTTTTGGTGAGGCACCAACTGTTGCTGTGAGGTCAAGCGAACTCATCACGCCGTCTTCATCGTTGCGACCGCCGTTTGAGAACAGATTATCCAGATTTGCCCCAAGACTTTGCTGAGTCCCCGCTTCGCCATCGACACCGCCGCCAAGGTACAGTTTGTTCTGAGTTGTATCTATCACATGGCTCGGACCACCATTCGCGGCCAATGATTGATAGTTAGTATTCCCCGTCCCTGTTGTCGTGTCAGGGGCGTCGCCGAAATCTGACGTCAACAGCAAGCGATCTTCGAGAACATCCACGCTCACTGCGCTGAGAGTATTTGCAGATGTTCTCGACCGGCGGGTCCGTTTCGCATTGCCGCCGACTCGCTTAAAGATCGAACCCAGACCCTGAACCCAGTTACTAACTTCCATGTCATTCTCCAGGACGCTGCAGCGTCCTCCGCAAAATCCGTTTTGCTAATCTTTAGAACAATGCCACAATCGAATCGAACAAAACCCTGCTTGTACGACGGACTTCCAGTCCGTCGACGCATCACCTTCCGTCGACGGACTAGAAGTCCGTCGTACCCAATTAGAATGCGTTGACAATGCACGAGACTACTGCCGCACGTTGGGCGCGTAGTCTATTGGGGGGATCGCAACTCCCACAATATGAGTGTTATGACGGACGTTGTTCCCAAGATCTCATAAAAACGTGTGTTTCGCTTCTCGCGAATTGAGAAGAGGACGCCTGTCGAAACT
>JANOZG010000612.1:0-6718 GCA_031429275.1 Planctomycetota bacterium | reverse complement strand
TGCTTGTAGATATCTGCCAGCAACCGGCGAGGCCCGTCTGGATGGTCATCCTGAGGCACAAGTGTAATCAATTCCTGCAACTGCGATTCGGCCTGATCAAGTTGACCGGCCTGAATCAACATTGATGAATACAAAAGCATCGCTGAAAAGTTCTGTGGATGCTCATCAAGGAACGCCTTCGCAGACTCCAGGTCAGCAAGTTTCGCCTCGGCCAACTCTTCTGTCGCAAACTCAACTCCTGTGGCAAAGGCAGCCGCTTGTTCGTTCAGGAACTTTGTGAACGACTCCTCGAGGTTGTCCAATCCATCCGTATGTCGATCCAAAGTATCGTTGATCTGAACACCAGCATTCAGATCCTGCAGAATGGCATTCAGCGCTGGCAGACCATGCACTGTCACCAGATGTTCTACGAGCATCGATGATTCATAGTATGCAAAATTCAGATCATCACCGCTCTTTGCGGTCAAAAACGCACTGCTCAAATCAGCCACAGGCGTCACTTCGCCAGCCAGAATTCGAGCACGAAATTCGGGAGACATGTGCTGTCCCCATCGAGAATCCGTCCGCCGTTCTTCGAAGACAGAAATCCCTTCGCTCAGCCATCGCGGCATCCGGTTACTTGTCTTCTGCAGCGTGATGACATGACAGAATTCGTGCCACAACACAGATTCCCAGCTGCCAGGGTTTTCCTTGCGAGTGGCAGGGCTGTTTGCTGTCACAACTTTTCCGAAACAGACACCCAGAAATCCAGCAACATCCGGAACGCCGAACGTACGAACGGCGAAGTCGTCAACTCGCGGATAGATCTCAACATAAACTGGAACCTCCGGAGTGAATTCGTATCGCGGAGTGAGTTCCGTCCATGCCTGTTCCAGCAAAGTGAGCACACGCGGGCCGTAAACCTCTGCTTCAGTGGTTTCCATACGAACTTGAAAATGCTCACTGCGGACTGTCGTGAATCGCCCAAGAGAATCCTTCAGCTTCAGCAAGTTGAACAGAGTCGTGTTGTAGCCGTCTGCCTTGTAGGCCTGCTCAGCCTGCTGCCAGCCTTCGTCTTCCAGTCCCAATCGCAGCAGATCCTGAGCCAGCTGAATCCGCGCATCAACGAACTCAACATCGGACTCCAGAGCTTTTCGCTGAAATGCCGCTCCTTCGGCAAAGCGATACTTCTGAGACAGCTTGCGACCGATCAGATGGTCGACTTCCGGATTCGTGGCTGAGAATTTCAACGCCTCCGCTCGGGACGCTTCCGCCGCAGCTTCATCATTACGAACATGCCAAATGACAGATTGCAAACTGTGAGCTTCCGGCGAATTTGGATTCACGCTCAACAGTTGCTGAATCGTGAGTTCAGCCGCCGCATATTCTTCACGATCAATCTGTTGTTCTGTAATTCGCAGCAGGGCAGGGGCGTAGTTGCTGTTCAACTCCAGCGACTTCTTCAGTAGCTCTGTTGCCTTTTCGGCGTCGGAGGTGCGATATGCTTCCGACAAAAAGAAGCTGATATCCGCCTGATCCGGCATCGCCTTTTCAGCCGCCGTCAGCAGTTCGGCAGCGAAAGCCACATCGCCTTTTTTCAGGGCCAAACGTCCGGCCGCCAAAAAACCATCGGGGCGATTCGGATAGTTCTTACGAGCCCGTTCAAAGAAACCTTCCTGTACTGCCTTTGCGTCAGCTCCCAGTGCGATTGCGATCTCCCCCAGCGCCACGAGATCATCTGCATCCGTGTATCTCCATGAAGCAGAACTCACCAGCTTTTCCGTCTCAACCAGAGCGGCAGCGGCCACATCACGTTTGCCATTCGCCAACGCCGATTTGTACTGCAGCAATCGCAAACGCACGCTCCATGAATAGCGTTCGATCCCAGCCGCAACGGTTTCCAGCGCCTCGGGATATTTCCCAAGAGCAAGCTCGCTTTCGGCTTTCAGAATCGGCCATTCTTCGCCGTAGCTCTTGTTGGCTAACGCTTCCGTCGTGGCTTTTAGACAATCGTCATATCGACCTGCGATCAACATCTCCTGGCAAGAGGCGACAGTCTCGGCAGCCAACAAAGGACTTGAATGCACTGCATTCAGCAGAATCACGGTTAACGCATAAATGGCGACGGTTAAGCGACAAATTTCTGGCAGCATCGAGACAACCTTGGTTAACAATGCGGACAAATCCAGTGAATCTGCTCACCTTAGTTAGAATAGCGTGCGAATGCCAATCTGGACAGGAACTGAATCACGATCGCCCACGGCGGCACTATTCTGATTGTGAATGCAACAAGTGAACATCGTGCAATTGAATTCCAGAACTTCTGTAAGTACGCTGCGTATTCCAGCATCAGTAGTCATCTGACATCAGCCCCCCTGATCGTTCCCACCATGTCCTACGTTTCCTGCGACCACTGCAGATACCAATGCCGTGTTGCTGCGGACCTGCTCGGAAGACAAGTACTTTGTCCGAAGTGCAAGCATGTTGTGCTTGTGCGCGCGGAGTTGTCGCAGCCAGCACAGAATGACAAACATCCAGCGAGTGAAGAATCTGGCCAGGCCGCCGAACTCTATATCGGAAATATCATGAAACGGCGTGGCCCGGTTTCGGTGTCGCAACTGCAAATTCTGGCCCGATGGAATCTTGTTGGCGAACATGAACTGATCACAGACGAATCGGGAGCGAAACAAGCGACTGTACGTGAATTTATTACGTGGGGCGGATGGCCGTCAATTCCTGAGACTCCAAAAAAAACTAAACGATTACCACGACTCCTCCAATTTCAAAGAAGTCTCTCTGAAACAATACTAGAAGACAGAGCAGAAATCACACCGGTAAGAAGACCGGTCAGAAGACCGGAACGACAACCAGAAAGAAGACCGGAAAGGTCTCCCGAGCCAGCGCTGGAAGCAAGATCGAAGGATCCCGACTTAACCAACGATGAATTCATGGCGATCATCGATCGTGCAGTTCAAATGGAACGACAAGCCCAAACTGTGGAAATTGAACGCACTGAGACTCCCGTAGAGATGGAGGTTGCTGGCCCCGGAGCGAGACTTGTGCGAACCGCTCAATTCGCTGAGTCATACCGCTTGATTGCATTCGTGTATATCGTCAATGCATTGATTTGTGGCTTGGCGAGTACATCTACAATTGGAATGTTTGTTAAGCGATTGTTCCAGCTTTCCGCAGGTGTATTCATACCATTTGAACAGGGTGGCGAGCTGATCGAAGGCAAACCTTTGATACGATGCGGCATGGCACTCGTCCTCGTGTGCGGGCAATTCGTCATACCCATTTGGTGGTTATCACGACAGGATTGCGTCATTTGGCATTGTTCAGCAGCAACGTTTTTTGGCCTGCTCGTGGGCATGGCGATGAAGCCCGAATGGCTGTGGTTTGGATTTGAAGCGATCCGAATGTCGGCTGGTCTTTCCGGGCTGGCAGTGAGCGCTATTGCGTGGCACCTTTCTTGCTTTAAACATTCCGATCGAGTCGCACTTCGAATAAGACTGCCAGTCGTTCTCACAGTCTTCTTTTCAGTTTTGCTGACTCTAGTTGACATGGATAGCGTCTTTATCGCAGATATGGCGGGATTGTCGCCCACTATCAGAGGCAGCGGACGTCACATCTGTCTGTTTGCAATCTGCTTTTTCGGAATGATGGTGTCGATTCCAGCTGTTGTGCTTTCACTATTATATGAGGAGTCAGCAAATGTGGTGCGCACCTTTATGATGCAGAAAGCAGTCACAGTCTTGATTATTGGAGCCGTAGGCGGAACATCTGTGATGTGTATTGCGTTGCCTCAAGCTGGAAACTTTCTAAACGTGCCGATGGCATTATTACCGATCGGCTGTCTCAACATCCTGGCGATCATCACACCACCGGTCCTCTGGCTTCTGGATCCCAGATCGTCACTTTCACGGTACTGACCGACCGCAGTCTGACATTGAGATGCAGCTTCAGGGAACGCAAGTTCCTGGATAACAATTGAAGTCGTAATCTGAACAAAAGAAAACCAAAGTTGCAAAATGAACAAATCTGACAGACAGACATTCCATGTTGCAGACTCAATGACAACACAGCGTCAGCAAATGAGACTGTCGCAATCAGCCCGTTGTCATCGATTCTCGGAGCACTCCCATGAAAGCAATACTTTCGGCAGTGGTGTTAGTTTGGATAGGTTTTGGCACAGCTCCGGCTTTCGGCAACGGGTGATTTGAAGATGAAGCGGTCGAGTTCGATCGCGATCGGAGTGCGGAACGAATTCAGCGAATTGCTGACATCCAGGCAATCGAGCAAAGTCGCCTCAATGGCTATTTGTATATTGCAGAATCACCATCGCAGTTCCTGTTCCTGTTGATTCCTGAAACCAACTGGAGCAATTCATTCTTTGCTGCACCTATTGGACTCGCGATGCTCGTGAGTGTGGTGCTGAAAATTCTGCGACCGAAAGAATTCAACCTGAGTACATTTATTGTCGCATGGTCGGTCTCAGTCCCTGTTGGGTTCCTGTTGTGGGTCTTTGCATGGAAAATGTACGGAGGAGGAACCGGTCATATCACTGCTGGCGTAGGTGCGACGGCATTTCTCGGTTGGTGTGCATGGCATCGAGGCTGGTATGTGGCGAGGATTGAGCGAAGAATTCTCAACGGCTCGGCGATCTGCCTCGTAGCAGCATTGACAGCGATGAGCGTCAAGAACGCGATTGGCAACAGTACTGCTCCGATTTCACTCTCGATGCTGGCCGCATTTATTGGATCAACTCTTCCGTTGTTCGCGGCCATTTCTGTCAAATCACTGATTTTAGTGCGACTGTTCCGAAACAGATTTCTGCGACCGACCTGGACTTTACTAAATCGGCCAGTTAACCTGGAATCTCGACTCAACGCAAAGAGGCTCGATGTCAGCCCGCCGACATAAAGCGAGCGACGATAAGCACTGGAGCACAACCAGGGGCGAAATCGTCTCGGAACTGAAACCTGCATGGAACTCGTTGACTTTTGCGGCATATACCGCCACCCTGTCGGTTCTCCCGGCGGTCGGGCGGAGGCCTGCGGTTCGGGCTTTTGGCAACCGCAAGTCACTGAATCAAATTTCCGCCTTCCATGCTGTTCCGAATCACAAATCTGCGAACTCCTGTGGAACTTCCAGAACGAAGCCTTCCCGCAGAGATCTCACGTCGTCTGGAAATGCCCCTCGACGATCTCGCCTCGCTCAAGATTCTGCGAAAAAGTCTCGACGCTCGCACGCGCCATCGCATGGAATTCGTTTACTCCCTGACGCTGTCCATCCCCGACGCAAAGGCTGACTCCCCGCCATTCGCTGACGGCATGGACATCGCACCATGGACACCGCCGACGTTTGAAGATCCTGAGCCAGGTTCAAATCCGCTACCGCATCGCCCGGTCATCGTAGGATCAGGTCCTGCAGGATTGCTCGCCGGGTACTTTCTGGCCCTGCGCGGGTATCGACCGATCATCATCGAACGCGGTCAGGCCGTTCGCGAACGCGTTCCAGCAATTCGGCTGTTCGATTCCGGCGGTGAACACGACAACGAAAACAATTATCTCTTTGGCGAAGGCGGAGCAGGGTGCTTCAGCGACGGAAAGCTCACATGCCGTATCACAGGACCAGATGTCGATTGGGTGCTGCAGAGTTTTGTCGATTGCGGCGGACGTCCATCATTGGTTTACGAAAACAGACCACATCTGGGCAGTAATAAACTGCCGATGATCTGCCGCAACTATCGCCGCAAGATTGAAGCACTTGGCGGTGAGTACAAGTTCGGCTGTCGTCTGGAAGGGTTGAGATTTCAAAACGGACAACTGCAGGGATTGGAAACGTCGTCTGGCTTCATTGAATCCTCCGTCTGCGTCCTTGCCATCGGCCACAGCGCGCGCGATACATATGAGATGCTGCTTAAGACCGGATTGCCATTGAAACAAAAAGCGTTTCAACTTGGATTGCGGATTGAGCAGCCTCAGGAGATCGTCAATCAGAGAAAATACGGTGGCGATCAGGATTATCTGCAATTGTTGGGAGCGGCCGATTATTCGCTCATCGCCAAGGGCCAGAAAGATCTGTTCACATTCTGCATGTGCGCGGGCGGCATCGTAATTCCCAGCGTGTCCGAACCGAATATGTTCTGCTCCAACGGCATGAGCAATTCGCGGCACGACACACCATTCGCCAACAGCGGATTGGTTGTCACGCTGGAACCGCACGAATTCGGCAGCAGTCATCCATTGGCCGGCATGCATGTCCAGCGGCACTATGAATCACTGGCCTTCCAGATGACCGGCGGCAACTACGAAGCCCCGGTGCAGCGTGCTCAGGATTTCCTTGCAGATCGAACACCTTCACCGACCGAGCAACTTCCATCGTCCTACGAACGCGGGACAAAAGCTCGAAATCTATCCGCTGTTCTGCCGCCGTCGATTTTGAAAGCGATGAAGGCTGGTCTGCCAATCATGGACACTCAATGGCGCGGCGATTTTCTTGAGGACGCCGTTCTGGTTGGGCCGGAAATGCGAGGCAGCTCGCCGGTGCGCATCGACCGTGATCCTGCAACATTCGAAATCCCATCGTTACCCGGTGTGTATCCCATCGGTGAAGGCGCTGGCTATGCGGGTGGCATTGTAACAGCCGCCGTCGACGGCCTCCGCGCTGCTCGAAAGATCATCGCCAAACACCGCTGTCCAGATGTTTGAATATCACCTATAACGCTGTGGGGCAG
>JANOZG010000611.1:0-3994 GCA_031429275.1 Planctomycetota bacterium | reverse complement strand
AAGTATTCAACAGCCGATTTCCATGCGTTTTAATGAATTGATGACGGGTGCAAAGACCGATGTGATTGTCAAGGTATTGGGCAATGACCTCGATAAATTGGCAGATGTGGCGAACGATATTCTCAAAAAAATCAAAAATACTGAGGGGGTCGCTGACCCTTATGTGGCGAAGGCGGAAGGTATGCCGCAGCTTTTTTACGGCTTTCAGAAACCGCAGAGCCCACTGTCTCCAGAACACAATCTCCAGCGGAAGCGTGACCTTGCTGCCAATTCTCGCGAGATGCATCAAGCCACTCGCTGTCGATTCTTTGAAGGCGTCAACCAATCCGGAGGCGATCGCGTCATCAATCGCGATACGGGCAATGGAGTCGTCGCTTGGAAGGGGGGCCAGCTCACAGACAATTCGGCCTGAAGGCGAGATCGAAAGATTAAGTTGCATGAGAAATCAACGGGCCGCGATGGATTGATCGAAATTAATGGAGGAAAAGAACATGAAGCGTTGGCTGGAAACTTCGCGAGATCAGATTTGCGGCGAGCGGTATAAACGACTTCTCTGATTAGACAGGGAAAACCGAATGCCGCGAATCCCGGCAACCGGGCAGGACGTTGTTTGGAATACATCTTGTTTGGCGTATAATGTGGATCTCACCTTTCCTGCAATGTACCTTGCATCGTCGGAAAAATCTCGCCATCAAGGAGTCCTTATCAATGCGATGTTGTCTGATTGCAGTACGCCTGCTTCTTCTATTCGCATTGATTCGACCAGCCGTCGCTGACGAGAAGAAACCGCTTCCTCCCGATCATCCGGAACGCGCGAAGAAGGGGATGGCTCTTTTCAAGTCATCTGTGCGCGAGACGTTGACGAAGCATTGTCTGGATTGTCACGGAGGGAAATCCGTGAAGGGTGACTTCGATTTGTCGTCGCGCGAACTGCTGATGAAAAGTGGATTTGTGACGGATGCCGCAGACGAGAGTCAACTTGTCGCGTTGATTGAGCATACGGCTGATCCACACATGCCGTTCAAATCGCCGAAACTGGCCGACTCGCTGATCGCAGACGTTCGCACATGGATTGATCTTGGCGCGCCGTATGATTCACCTTTGGCTGAAAAATCTGCAACACCGGCACTGGAGATGGTCGTTAAGGACAGTGACCGTCAGTTCTGGTCATTCCGCCCTTTGACTGTCGCGGCGCCTCCGAGCGTGGTTGATGAGGTATGGTGTCGAACTCCGATTGATCATTTCATTCTCGCAAAACAGGAGGCAGTGAAGCTCGCGGCGAATGGAACGGCTGAACGCAGAGTTCTCATTCGTCGCGCGTACTTTGATCTCATCGGATTGCCGCCGACTCCTGAACAAGTCGACGCATTTGTCAGCAGCAACGATTCTGATGCATGGCCAAAGCTGATTGATGAGCTGTTGCAGTCGCCGCAATATGGGGAACGCTGGGCTCGGCACTGGATGGATGTCGCTCGGTTTGCCGAATCACACGGCTACGAACAGGACTACGATCGACCAAACGCATTTCATTATCGCGACTTCCTGATCAAAGCCCTTAACGCCGATCTGCCGTACGATCAATTCGTGCAGTGGCAACTGGCGGGGGATGAACTGGCTCCGGATAATCCACTGGCGATGATGGCAACTGGGTTCCTCGGAGCCGGCGCGTTCCCGACGCAGCTGACTGAAGCAGAGTTCGAATCGGCTCGCTACGATGAACTTGACGATATGGTGATGACGACGGGCGTTTCATTCCTCGGCTTGTCGATCGGCTGTGCGCGGTGCCATGATCACAAGTTCGATCCGATTCCGTCGCGCGACTACTATCGCATGGCGGCAGCGTTTGGATCAGCGATTCGCGCGGAGACGCAGATTGATCTCGCACCCGCGGAGAATCGCAAACGTCAGAGCGACTTCGATGCACAACTCGCAGCGAAGAAACAGGCGGCAAATGAATTTGAAACAACGACGCTGCCGATGAAGTTCCGTGAGTGGCTGGCCAGTTCAACTCCGGCAGAACAATTGGGTCCGTGGGAGACATTGCACATCGTTTCCTTGACTGCAGCGTCCGGCACAACGTTGGAAAAGCAGGCTGATGCTTCGGTTCTGGCGGCTGGTACGACGCCGGCGAAAGAAGTGATCACCGTTGTGGCCGAGTCATTTCGCCCAGGCGTGCGTGCGTTGCGTGTGGAGGCGTTGACTCATGATTCGCTACCGCAGAAAGGACCTGGCCGTGCAGGCAATGGAAACTTTGTGTTAAGTGACATCAAAGTCATAGTCGAGGAGATGGCTCGCGATTCGGTAGGACGGGCTTCCAACCCGTCCAGACAAGAAGCAAGTGAAGGTCAGGACGGGCTGGTAGCCCATCCTACATTAACCGCGAAACTCATTGCTGCCCGCGCGACGCATCAGCAAAACACGGATTCACTTTCTATCGCTGCGTCGATCGACAGCGATCCGACATCCGGCTGGGCTGTCGATGCTGGAGGCATCGGCAAAGACCAGGCAGCCGTGTTTGATCTGGAAACACCAATCCCAGTCGTCGGTGCAGCGAGATGGACGATTATGTTGTCGTTCCATCATCCGAATCCGCACCACAGTCTGGGACGATTTCGTCTGTCAGTTTCCGATCAGGCTCAGCCCACGCCGGAAGTCGGCAGCAGCGGGCCGGACGCAAAAGTACTGCATTCACTTGAGGTGTTGCGAAAGAACGTTGATGAATCATCCGACGAATGGAAAACTGGGCTCGCGTGGTTTGCAACTCGCGAAGCTGAGATGATTTCGCTGCGACAGGCAATCGCGGATTTCGAAAAGCAGGGCCCCGGTTTGCAGCTTGCCAAAGTGATGGTAACCAGCGAAGGTCTGCCGCACATGAGTCATCATGCCGATGATCGCGGCTTCCCACATTTTTATCCCGAAACGCATTTGCTCAAACGTGGCGACGTGCATCAAAAGCAGGATGTCGTCAGCGCCGGTTTCCTTCAAGTGTTGGCTCCTGCTGGCGTTGAATTCGCACACTGGCAAGTCGCGCGAGCCGAAAATTCTCGCACGAGTTTCCGCCGTGCGACGCTGGCCAAGTGGATGACTGATCCCAAAGAAGGCGCGGGAAGCCTGGCTGCCCGAGTCGCCGTGAATCGTCTGTGGCAGCATCATTTTGGGCGTGGACTTGTTTCAACACCGAACGATTTTGGTGTCTCGGGAGAGCGCCCGAGTCATCCGGAACTGCTCGACTGGCTGGCGTCTGATTTGATCAAACACGACTGGACACTGAAGCGGATGCACAAACTCATCATGACCAGCCAGACGTACATGCAGTCTCGTCTTCATGACGAGGATCGCGCGACGATTGATCGCGAAAATGTGCTGCTGTGGCGGCGCGTTCCACAGCGACTGGAAGCGGAGGCCATTCGCGATTCCATGTTGGATGTGTCCGGGAGACTTGATCCAACGCAATTCGGCCCGGGTACGCTCGACCAGAATATGACTCGTCGCAGCGTGTACTTTTTCATCAAGCGAAGCCAGCTTATTCCGATGATGATGCTGTTCGATTGGCCCGAGCATCTCGTCAGCATCGGCCAGCGTCCCGTGACGACGATCGCTCCGCAGGCGTTGATGTTTATGAACAGTCCTCAGGGACGCGATTACGCCACTGCGTTTGCGAAACGTCTGCCAACATCTTCGCATGAGGATTCGGTTCGAGAAGCGTGGAGGCTCGCGTTCGGACGCGTTCCGACGGAAGCGGAATCAGCGGCGAGTATCCAGTTCCTGAATCAGCAGCCGGATGGGCATCAGGCGATCGTGAATCTTTGCCAGACAATTTTGAGTATGAATGAGTTCGTGTATGTGGAGTAAATCGTAGACCGGACCAAGCGGAGCGCCCGTTCGGCAAAATGGGGTGTGATGGCGGAAAGGGGCGCCGCTTGGTGCGGTCTAAGATTTTATACAAAAAAACCAAATAAATAAAAATCAAAAATTTGGGGCGAAAATTGACGAT
>JANOZG010000610.1:0-1692 GCA_031429275.1 Planctomycetota bacterium | reverse complement strand
TTTGAACTTGTGGGCGCACCATGGATTGACGCACGCAAGTTTGCTTCGCATCTGAATCACGCGGGGCTTGCAGGTGTTCGATTTGTGCCGGTAAAATTTGTCCCGACATCGTCTAAATATGAAAAAGAAACCTGTGGCGGCGTGAATATTATCGTGACGGATCGAGCTCAATTTCATCCGTTGTCCAGTGGCATCCAGCTGATGTGCAGTCTGAAAGAACTGTATCCTGAAGAATGGGAGACAAAGAATCTCAACACGCTTCTGGGCAGCAAGGTCACAGTCGAAGCGATCCAATCAGGGTTGAGTGAGAACGAAATCGAGGCACTCTGGGCCGAAGAACTGGCCAGATTTCTAAACCGCCGCCGCAGGTTTTTGCGTTATGAGTGATTGGATTGTCACGCGACAGCTTTGAATCCTGAGTGCAATGCCGACAAAAAATATGCGACAAAAAGATTTGAAGTTCCGAATTGCCTGCTGCCTTATTTTTCTGTCGCACATCTTTTTGTCGGCTTAACGAGTTCGCTGAGCTGAAAATGAAAACTACCGAATTGCTGGCGGTCGATTCCCGCATCTTCCCAAGCGTAACTGTAATCGCCAGCGTGTCACAAGCGGAGGGTCGTGTCGATGATGATCGAGACCCACATCGGAATCAATCGACAGTGTCTCTCGAAGTCCATCCGCCAGGGCATCGCTGCCGATCTGGCTGCGGACCTGAGGGTTCTCGTTCCGGGGCTCCCGCCCAATGGCACTCATTTTGGAAATAGATTTCAGAAAGTCAGTTTTTGGCACAGCATTTGCGCCGGGCGCGAGGAAAACGTTTACTCGCTGCCTTAATGTCAGGTGTCAAGTCATGGTTGAAATGGTTGAAAATGAATGTGGATTGTCGCGCGCTGAGCTGACGGCGGCCATTGAGATGCTCAGAGCCATCATCCCGGACGAAGAGCTCGAACTGCTGGCACCCACCGGACCTGCCACCGTTTACACGACAAGCATCACCATCTGGATGCTCATTCTGCAGAGACTCGGAAAAGGCAAAACCAATAACGAAGTTGTCAAAGATGTGCTGAGCAACAGTCGGCAACTGCTGCCCGATAACAAACGTGTGCGGGAAATGACGCTCTCCAAAAAATCCGGAGCCTACAGCGAGGCGAGAAAGCGGTTGCCACTGGAAGTCGTCGAACTTTTTGCAAAGCGAGTCTGCGAATCCTTCGTGCAGCAGACACCGTCGTGGTTTGGCGAATTGCGAGCCTTCAACATTGATGGCACCACGATGACGCTCAGCCCTGCCAGCGAGCTGCGCAAAGTCTTTCCTCCGGCCGTCAATCAGCACGGAGAAACTGTTTGGCCGGTGATGTTGATGCTTGTCGCGCACGAACTTCAGAGCGGAGCCGCGCTGCCTCCTGAAGTGGGCGCGATGTACGGCGACGGCAATACGTCCGAAACAAAAATGGCTCGCAGCCTCGGCAAACGCATACCGCCGAAGTCTGTGGTCTTTGCCGATTCGGGATTCGGAATTTTCAGCGTCGCGTATGCGATGACCGGTGAAGGACATCAGATTCTGTTTCGTCTGACAAAGTCGCGTTTCAAGTCGATGCGTCGCGTGGCGCAACTGCTGGAAGAAACGGATTCCACAAAGACGTACAGTCTGACATGGATTCCCTCGGCGAAAGATCGATCCACCAATCCTGATCT
>JANOZG010000609.1:0-14131 GCA_031429275.1 Planctomycetota bacterium | reverse complement strand
ATGCGATGATTGGGAAAAATCGATTCCGAGCGTGCTGCCCTGTTCGTTTTGCAGTGAGACGTTCATCATACGGACCGAATTCCCCTCGATCGCGGTTACATGATTTTACCCTTTCCATCGGCGATCTTCGATGCCTTTAACTGCTGTTGATAATCTGGAAACTGATTCGGCGGAACAGGAATACGTCTGGACGCTGAACTTTGGACCACAACACCCGGCGACGCACACCACGCTGCGGTTGGTTCTGACTCTGGATGGCGAGCGAGTTCTGAAGGCCGTGCCATATATTGGCTACCTGCATAGCGGCTTTGAAAAACTCGGCGAACATCTGGATTTTAATCAGTACGTCACCATTGTTGACCGCATGAACTATTTGTCGCCGCTCGCCAACGAGATCGCGTGGCATCATGCAGTCGAAAAACTGCTGAACATTGAATTGACACCTCGCTGCAAGTATCTGCGAACGATTCTTGCCGAACTTATGCGAATGCATGACCATTTGCTGAATCTCGGCACGACAGCCCTTGACCTTGGTGGGTTTACGGCGTTCCTCTATTTCTTTCAGCAGCGTGAGCACATTTACGACATTGTTGAGATGGCTTCAGGCCAGCGATTTCACACTAGCTACACTCGTGTAGGCGGCGTGCTTTTCGATGTGAATATGGAATGGATCAAGAGTGTCCGCAAATTCATAAAAGAGTTTCCGAAGGTCTACGATGAAGTCGATCGACTGCTAACCAAAAATCGCATTTTTGTAGATCGCACAAAGGGCATTGGATATCTCAGCAAGGAAGATGCGATCAATCTCAGTGCCAGCGGTCCGGTGGCGCGGGCAAGTGGAGTTGAGCGAGACCTGCGACGCGATGAGCCGTACCTTGCTTATGAAGATCTGGATTTTAATGTTGTTTGTTCTAAGGGTGGCGACTGTTACGCACGGTATTTGGTGCGTATGCAGGAAGTGCTTGAGAGTCTGAAGATTATTGAGCAGGCGGTTGAAAATATCCCGGGTGGGCCGGTGAATATTGCTGTCGACAGCGACATGGTTCTGCCTGCAAAGCCGTCGGTATATCGGAGTATTGAAGGACTCATTCAGCACTTCGAAGTCATCATGCCGAACAAGGGCTATGAAGTGCCTCGCGAGCAGGTTTATGCGGCAACAGAATCGCCAAATGGTGAGCTGGGTTTCTTCATTGTGGGCAATGCGGAGACTCGAGCGTATCGCGCACGGACTCGTCCACCTTCGTTTATTCACTTTTCAATGTTTCCGCACTTGATCAAGGATCATCAGCTTAGCGACGTTGTGGCGGTACTTGGCAGTATCAATATTATCGCGGCGGAGCTTGACCGCTAAATCAAAGGCAGTTCAACAATGGGTGCGTTAAGTGAAGAACTCCGGGAGCGAATCCGCCAGGAGTTTCCAAAATATCCGAACAAGCGAGCAGTGACTCTGCCGGCCCTGCACATCGTGCATGATGCGATGCGTGCTGTTTCGACACAGTCGATCGTTGAGATTGCAGAGTTGCTGGAACTGCATCCTTCGGAAGTTCACGACACGATGTCGTTCTATAATTTCTTCAAGGACGATAAGCATGCTCTGGGAAAACACCGCATCTGGGTGTGTCGCAGTATTTCGTGCATGTTGCGTGGCGGTGAAGAGGTTTTGGAGGAAGTTTGCAACAAGTTTCACGTTCATCCGGGGCAGACTTCGGCGGATGGAAGAGTGACGCTGGAGTTTGCTGAATGTCTCGGTGCATGCGAAGGGGCTCCGTGCATTCTGGTGGATGACGAGTGCCATGTGGATATGAATGCGGAGTCTGTGTCGGCGTTGATTGAGAAGTTGTAGGAGTCCAGCGTGGCTAAGTTCGAACCAGTTCTATTCGCTCGAATCAATAAACCGGACAGTACGTCGCTGGCGTCGTACAAGGCCGATGGCGGTTACTCGCGAATCAAAGAAATCCTCAGCATGGCGCCGGGCGATGTGACAAACATCGTCAAGGACTCTGGTCTGCGTGGTCGTGGTGGAGCCGGTTTTCCATGCGGGTTGAAGTGGACGTTTCTTCCGAAAGATCATCCGGGTCCTATCTATCTTTGTATCAATGCGGATGAAAGTGAGCCTGGAACTTTCAATAATCGTATCCTGATGGAGAAAGATCCTCATCAGTTGATCGAAGGCATCATGATCGCCTGCCGCGCGATTCGTTCGAACAATGCTTATCTGTATCTGCGCTATGAATATGGTCGCAGCTATCGAACTCTGGATGCCGCGATCAAGGAATGTTACGCGGCTGGACTGCTGGGTAAGAACGTTCTGGGGACTGACTTTTCTCTGGATATTGTGCTGCATCGCGGTGCAGGAGCTTACATCTGCGGTGAAGAGACGGGTCTGATTGAAAGTTTGGAAGGTAAGCGAGCATGGCCTCGTATTAAGCCGCCGTTTCCTGCGATTGAAGGTTTGTTCCGTAAGCCAACGATTGTGAACAACGTCGAAACGCTTTGCTGCGTCACGCATATTTTATATCGCGGTAAAGAGTGGTTTCAGTCAATCGGAGTGCCGCCAGATCCGAATAATCCTCGCGATCCTGGCAGCTATGGTCCAAAGCTGTACTGCGTGAGCGGCCACGTGAATAAGCCCTGTTGTGTTGAATTGCCACTGGGCGTGACGGCTCGCGAACTCATAGAAGAACATGCTCGCGGAGTCTGGAAAGGTCGCAAAGCCAAGGCTGTGGTTCCCGGAGGAATCAGTATGGGATTTCTGTCGGATAAGGAACTTGATACGAAGCTGGATTTTGCTGGTCCCGGCAAAGTTGGTTGTCTGGGGTTGGGGACAGCGGCTGTTGTTGTCGTTGATGACCAGACGAGCATGGTGGATGTCCTGTTCAACTGCTGTCGATTTATGTCGCATGAATCTTGTGGTCAGTGTACTCCGTGTCGTGAAGGCACTGCATGGATGACAAAGATTCTGACGCGAATTCGTGACGGGCAGGGGCGATTGGAAGATCTGGATCTTCTGATGGAAGTCGCAGGCTCCATGGGAATTATTCCTGGCACAACGATCTGCGGATTGTCAGACGGAGCTGCCTGGCCGGTGAAAAATGCGATCAGCAAGTTTCGTGGCGACTTTGAAGAATACATCAACAGCAAGCGGGCGACCATGACGTCGGCTCAGAAGCTGATGGAAGTGCATTAAGAGATTTGAATTCAAAAATTTGAGATCTGAAATCTCAAATTTGAAATCTATGATCAGGTATCTGCATGGCAACTGTTTTAGTCAACGGTATAGAAGTTGAAATTGGCGCGAGTGAGCGGCTGAACTGTATTCAGGCGGCGGCAAAAGTCGGTGTTGAAATCCCGGCGTACTGCTGGCATCCGGAATTGTCGGTTGTTGCAAGCTGCCGAATGTGCCTGGTCGAAGTTGGTGACAAGAAACCGGATGGTACGGTCGCAATGCAGCCGAAGCTGGTGCCGGGTTGTCAGACGCCTGCAAAGGACGGAACCGTCATTATCTCCGACAGTCAAAAGGTCAAGGACGCTCGCAAGGCGACTCTTGAATATCTGCTGCTGAATCATCCGCTCGATTGCCCAACGTGTGATCAGGCGGGTGAATGCTATCTGCAGGACTACAGCTTCAACTATGGCCGTGGTTATAGCCGACTGAACGAACCAAAGAACATTAAGCCGGATAAGACTTACATCGGGGATCAGATCACGCTTTTCACTGACCGTTGCATTATGTGTACTCGCTGTGTGCGATTCACTCGCGAGATCAGTGGATCGGCGGAGCTGCAGGTTGTCAGTCGCGGCTCACATGAAGAGATTGACATTTTTCCAGGTTATCCGGTCAACAATCCGCTGGCAGGCAACGTAGTTGATCTCTGCCCCGTGGGCGCACTGTGTAGCAAAGACTTCCTGTACCAACAAAGAGTCTGGTGGCTCAAGAGTGCATCATCGGTGTGTCCGGGATGCAGCACCGGTTGCAGCATTACAGTGGATCAGAATGAAGAACGTGTTTACCGCCTGCATCCGCGTCCCAATGAGAAAGCTCAAGGTAGCTTCATGTGTGATGCTGGTCGTTTCGGCTGGAAGTACACACATTCCGACCAGCGTCTGATGTCGCCTGGAACCAGAACTGGCGGCCTGTTGGCGTCTGCGGATTTCGACGTGGTGCTGAGTTCCGCACGAGCAGCATTGGCAAAGGCGTCACAGAATGGAAAAGGGAAACTTGCAGCTGTTCTTTCACCTTGGATGACGGTAGAGGAAGCGTATCTGCTGGCGAGCTACCTCAAAGGTATCGCACCTGATGTGACATTGGCGATCGGGCCGGTGCGGGTCGAAGGTCAGGATGATCAGTTCCCAAAAGACATCAAGGGCAATGTCGTTCAGCCCGTAAAATTCACAATTCGTGCTGAGAAGTGTCCGAACCGCGCTGGTGTGGAAGCTGTGCTGAATCATTTCGCTGGCGATATCATGCCGTTTGAGGAGCTGTTGCGGCTGTCGTCCGCCAGCAAGTTTAGTGCGGTTTATCTGGTGGGTGGTGATCCCGATGGCTGGATGACCGACATTCATGCCGAAGCGTTCAGCAAGGTTGAAACGGTGATCGTGCAGGACATTCTGCCGTCACCGGTTTTGAAACATGCGACACACGTGTTGCCGTCGGGAACATTTGTGGAACGTGAAGGTGTGTTCGTAAACCATAAAGGTTTGGCTCAGTTGATTCATCGTTCTGTACGTGGCCCCGATGGGACTCGCCCGGACGGACGATTGTTGTGGGAGCTTTCTGAACGCAGGGGATTAGTTCAGATGGAAGCGTTGCGAAAAGAAATTGCCGCGACAATTCCGGCACTGGCAGCAATCGACAGTTCAGAAATCAAAGGGCAGGGCGTGTTGTTGCAAGAAGCGGTCTCCGTTTAAGCACGGCGAGCAGCAGGTGTCCGCCTGCCATGCTATCTGCGACTTACACGGAGGGCTGTCGCCCAGCCGCTCGCCAAAGAAAGATAAAATATGCCAGAACTTCTAATTACTCTTTTGACAATCGCTGTCGTCGTTGGGGCGATACCGGGCGTCTGCAACTATCTGATTCTGCTTGAACGTAAGCTGTCGGCATGGATGCAGGACCGTATCGGGCCAAACCGCGTCGGGCCGATGGGTCTATTTCAGCCTCTTGCAGATGGCATCAAGTTGCTGCTGAAAGAGGAAGTTATTCCGCCTCATGTGGATAAGGTATTGTTTCTAATTGCTCCGGCGATATCCGTGTTTACAGCATTGCTGGCGTTTGCCGTTGTACCATTCGGGCCAGTGAATGATCCGACAGTCCCGTCCTTCATTCGCTTCATCATCGCGCCAAATATCGACATTGGGTTAATCTTTATCTTTGCAATCGGCAGCCTTGGCGTCTACGGAGTTGTGCTGGGGGGGTGGGCGTCGAATAACAAATACAGTGCGCTGGGAGCCATGCGAGCGAGTGCTCAAGTGGTGAGCTATGAAATTCCTCTGGGTATGTCGGTCCTGGGGATTGCATTGCTGTCAGGCACACTGAATCTCGAAAAGATCATGCAGATTCAGACCGATGGTGGTTTGATGAGCTGGAATATCTGGTTTCAGCCGTTGGCCGCATTGATGTTCTTTACGGCATCGCTGGCTGAAGCGAATCGATTGCCTTTCGACCTGGCGGAATGCGAGCAGGAGTTGATCGGTGGCTGGCACACCGAATACAGTGCATTGAAATGGGCGTTGTTTTTCCTTGGTGAATATACGCACATGATCACGATCAGTTTCCTGACGTCGATTCTCTTTTTGGGTGGCTGGAGCTTTCCGTTTATTGCAGAGGCGACGAGTGCTTATCCGGGTTTGTGGCTTGTGAAGCTGCTGATTCTTTGCGGCAAGGCATTTTTCTTTATCTGCGTGATGATCATGCTTCGCTGGACGATTCCTCGCTTTCGTTTCGACCAACTTATGGAGCTGGCATGGAAAGTGATGATTCCGCTGTCACTCGCAAATTTGGTGATGGTGATGTGCTGCAAACATTTCGAATTAAGCCAGTGGTGGCTGTTGGTTGGGTCGTTGGCATTGTTCGCAGCTTGGGGCACGATCAGTGCAAAACTGCGAGAAGCGGAGCTTTCAGAACGGCCCGGGTATGTGAAACGAAAGAAAGCTGCTGTGGCGGCGGTAGCTCATGGCCACGGGACGCATCATTAGATTTCAGATTTGAGGTCTCCGACTTGAAATCCGGGACCTGAAAACCGAAAACCGAAGACTTAATATGACTGAAACAATAACGAAACCGAAGAAAACGATCACATGGGTCGAGGAGCCGGAAATGGGCTTCTGGGAATCCACGTTCGTGCCAGCGATCATGAAGGGTCTGAAGACGACCCTGAAGCATGTGACTGATCGCAAGACGGTGACGCAGCAGTATCCGGAAGTGAAACCGGATCTGCCGCTGCACTACCGTGGAGTCCATCGCCTGAATCGGGACGAAAAAGATCGTGTGAAGTGCGTGGCCTGCATGATGTGTGCTACGGCCTGCCCGGCGAATTGCATCTCCATCGAAGCTCAGGCTGCACCGCCGGAATGGCCGGATCGAGACAAGTTTCCAAAGTCATTTGTGCTGGATGAACTGCGTTGTATTTACTGCGGTATGTGTGAAGAAGCATGTCCGGTCGATGCAATTGAGCTCACTCACATCTACGACCTGACCGGCGAAACTCGCGATGCGTTGCTGTACGACAAGGACAAATTGCTGAACGTTTACGACAAGACTAAAGACAATCCTCGCGATCCGGTTCGTACGAAACGCGGGATTCTCGGGCCTGCGGCGGAGTTCGCTTCATTGCCGACACTTGGGCCTGCGACGGGTGTGCCGGATTCTGATCGATCGGCTAAGAATGTCACCGCTGGCGTCATCAAAGGCAATCTGGGAGCACACTCATGATGGATTGGATTCAACAGCATCCAATGACAATCGTTGGACTTGTGCTCTGGATGATTGGCATTCTGTGGCTGATGCCAGGGAAAAATGCGACGAAGCCTCGGCCTCATATGATTGGTGTGCTGATCACGGCTTTCGGCCTCGTGACTTTTTGTCTGTCGTGCGGGAAGGCCAATTCTGAACTGGCGGATGACGTCATGTTCTGGACATTCGCCATTGGGGCTTTAATGAGCGGCGTATTGATGATTACAGCTCGCAACCCAGTCTACGCTGCGTTGTGGTTTGCTCTGGCGACGTTGAGCACTTGTGGATTGTTTCTGTTGCAGCACGCTCCGTTTCTGGCTGCTGCAACAATCATCGTCTATGGAGGTGCGGTCATCGTGACGTTCCTGTTCGTCATCATGCTGGCGCAGCAAAGCGGTGCGGCAGGGTATGATCAAAAGTCGAGCCAATCTTTGCTCGCTACAATTTCGGCATTTGTACTCCTGGGGGCATTGTCGGTCACGTTGCTGTCAGAAAAGATCGATGTGGCACGGCCCGTTGTTGCCGTGACGCCGACGAGTCAAATTGAAGCGACATTGAACCGAATGTCTATGTCGAAGACGCTTCCGGATGTAGCTCCTGCTCCATTGCCAGTTGTGCCAGGAAACCTGATGAGCAAGGCCGATGCAGAACATCCCGTCGGCAACATGAAGGGACTCGGAAAGTCGCTGTTTGGTGATTACTTATTTGCGGTCGAACTTGCGGGCACGTTGTTGCTGGTTGCCAGCATCGGCGCGATCGCGATCGCTCCGCGTAGAGAGCAGGGTGCTCTATGAACCCCGAAGAACAAAGATTCTTACTGGTCGGTGCCGGTCTGTTTGTGCTTGGTGCAATCGGCTTCATGACGCGTCGCAATTTAATCCTGATGGTGCTGTCGGCGGAATTGATGCTGCATGGCGTGTCGCTGACGCTGGTCACGTTTGGTCGCATGCACCAGACTAACGAAGGCCAGGTGTTCACGATTTTTACGCTCACCGTTGCAGCGTGTGAAGCAGGACTGGCATTGTCACTGGTGCTGTCGCTTTATCGTAAATCGCATTCGCTGGATATCCAGTTGTGGTCTGAGTTGCGTGAGACGGACATGCCTGGACCGAAGCTTGAGATTCGAACATTGAGTGATGGACCAACGTCATCATACGAAGATATTCCTAAGCTGACGCCTGCAGGGATTGCTCCGAAAGATCCACCTCGATCAACGGCGTCGGCAGGGAATACTTCGACGCGTGCCTAGATGGATTTGCAGCCCGGGATTCCACGGATGATTCGCCAGTGGTGCTTTTATTTGTGTGATCCCCGGTTACAAAAAAGATCGAGTTCGTTCATTTAGGTTTGTTGCGATTAACACTGTTCATTCAACCGCAATGGTTTGAGTTGTCTAATATGTCTGAAGACGTCCAACAAATTATCCTGTGGCTGATTCCGGCGGCACCACTGATCTCCGCGATCATTACTGCGTTGCTGGGGCCGAAATTGTTGCGATACAGGAGTCACCTTCCGTGCTGGTCGGCGATTGCCGTTTCGTTCGTATGCTCCTTGATTCTGTTGTTGAAAATTCTGCCAGCAGCGGGACACGTAAAGGCTCTTGAGGGAGTTGTACATTCGGTTGCAAGTCCTCAAGTGATCGCGACCGGTTATGAATGGTTTTCCGTTGGCTCGCTGCACGCCAAAATTGAACTCCGAGCGGACGCAATTACTGCCATCATGCTGAGCATGGTGACCGGTGTCAGCCTGCTGGTTTCAATGTTTGGGTCTGGTTATATGAGTCATGATGCGGGCTATCCTCGATTCTTTGCGGCGGTGTCGCTCTTCGTGTTTTCGATGTGTATGCTGGTGTTATCGGGCAGCTTTATTCAGTTATTTGTATTCTGGGAAGCAGTAGGTCTCTGCAGTTACCTGCTCATCGGTTTCTGGTTTCAGAAACCCTCTGCTGCCGCAGCCGCTAAGAAGGCATTCGTTGTCAATCGAATAGGCGACTTCGGTTTGATCATGGGGATCTTCCTGATCTGGACCAATTTTGGTTCGCTGGATTTTGTCAGCGTCCTCGGCGATTCATCGCGAATTGCCGCTGTTGAAGCCGCAAATCCCGGTGTTATTCAATTGATCTGCTTCTGCCTGTTCCTTGGAGCAATGGGTAAGTCGGCTCAGTTTCCTCTCCAGGTTTGGCTTCCTGACGCCATGGAAGGCCCGACTCCTGTCAGTGCGTTGATCCATGCGGCAACAATGGTTACGGCGGGTATTTATCTGGTGGCAAGATGCACTCCGTTGTTCGTGCTGGCACCGAATGCTCAACTCGCCGTGTCTGGAATTGGTGCTATTACAGCGGCGATAGCAGCTTTGACGGCGTTAACTCAAACGGATCTGAAACGAGTTCTGGCGTACTCAACTGTCAGCCAGCTCGGTTTCATGTTTATGGCACTGGGATGCGGAGCGGCGGGTGCGGAACTTGTGACGCCGGCTGTAACCGCCGGCATGTTTCATCTGTTCACGCACGCATTTTTCAAGGCGTTGTTGTTCCTGGCCGCAGGCAGCGTGATGCATGCGATGGGTGGCGTGATCGATATGCGTCGATTCAGTGGATTGAAACACGCCTTGCCGATTACACATTGGACGTTTCTTGTTGGAGCAGCGGCGCTGGCGGGCTTTCCGTTGCTGGCGGGTTTTTGGAGCAAGGATGATATCATCGCCGTGCTGGCGCAAGCTTCGCATGGTAAGGAAGAATATCGAATATTCTTTGGCGTGATCCGAGCGGTTGCGATGGGAGCCGCCTTCCTGACGGCGTTCTACACCTTCCGAGCGTACTTTATGACTTTCTGGGGACCGGAAAAATTCCCTGAGGAAGCCGGCCATCATCCGCATGAAGCAACTCCAATCATGGCGTGGCCGCTGCGGATCCTGGCAGTCTGTGCGGCGGGTATTGGGTTCGTTGTCGGTCCGACCCAGATGTTTGCAGGTTATCTGCAGCAGACGATGGGATTGCATCACGTCGAATCGCATGGCTTGCACTGGGGCGTGATGATAACAAGCAGCATCATCGCGATCGCCGGGATAGGCTTTGCGTGGATGTTTTATGTCGCGTCACCTGCGATCCCGGACGGGATCGCCAAAGCGTTGAATCCTCTGTACGCGATCTCGCAGGGCAAATTTTTCTTAGATGAAATCTTAAAGGGCGTGATTGTGATGCCGTTGATTATCATCGCAAAAATAGCCACATTGATTGATCAGTATTTGATCGATGGCATCGTGGATACGGCGGGAAAAATTCCAAAGGCGTTAAGCCTGATACCTCGGCAGTTTCACGGTGGTGTCGTTTCGAATTATGCCGGCGTCATGTGGGTTGGTGTTGTGACGGCGGTGGTGTTGGTGTTGACGATGTTTTGAAAAAACCGATTTACGCATTCGCCGTTTAACCCCTGGCCGAAAGGCGAGGCCGAATGCAAACCTGGCCTTTCGGCCACTGGTTAAACGAGTAAATCTACAACTGGCGGCTACAGCAGAGCCGCTCACGAATTCTGGATTTCGAGTTTTCTATGATCGCTCTTCTTTTTATATCTCTTGCGATTCCCGCTGCAACGGCGCTACTGCTGATGCTGTTTCGCACTTCGCTCAACCAATCCAACGCTCGCTGGGTGGCATGCTGCGGAACTGTCGCTGCGATGTTGTTTTCCGGATTATTGCTGCTTCAGTATCGAACTCAGTTCGTGCGTCCGCTGGAAACCGGTGTCATACCTGTTGCCTCTGGTATCGACACTGCGTCGGCCATTCAGCCTCGAGTTGAATATCGCCAGCCGTGGCTGAAGACCGGTGAGCACATGCAACTGGAAATGTACTTCGGTCTGGACGGAATCAGCGTCACTATGATCGCCCTGACCACACTGCTCACATTTTGCAGCGTGCTGATCTCATGGGAAGCCATCAAGGACCGCGCGTCCGAGTTCTATGCGGCTCTACTGATTCTTGAGACCGGTCTGATTGGTGTTTTCTGTTCGTTCGATCTGGTGCTGTTCTATGTGTTTTTTGAAATGACATTGATTCCGTTGTTCTTCCTGATCGCTATCTGGGGTGGAGCAGAAAGACGCTGGGCAGCGATTAAATTCTTCCTGTACACGTTGGCCGGAAGTTTGGTGACGTTGTCAGGTTTGATCTATGTTGTGTTGCATGTTTCGAGGGAAGGTCTGGCCAATCCAACATCACTTCCGGCATTGTCGACATGGCTGGCATCGCACCCACTGCCTGAAGCGATGCAGCTGACCCTGTTTTTGGCTGTTTCCGCTGGCTTTCTGATCAAAGTGCCTGTGTTTCCGTTTCACACATGGTTGCCGCTGGCTCACGTGGAAGCTCCTACGGCAGGCAGTGTCTTGCTTGCCGGTGTATTGTTGAAACTCGGCAGTTACGGTTTCCTGCGTATTTGCCTGCCGTTATTCCCGATGGCCTGCCTTCAAACGGGATTGCCAGTTATCGGGCTGCTGTCTGTGATCGGAATTATCTACGGTTCCCTCTGTGCGCTGGCTCAACGAGACATCAAGAAACTGGTTGCTTACAGCTCAGTGGCGCATCTGGGATTTTGCATGCTGGGCATGTTTGCTCTGAATGTCGAGGGCATCACTGGCAGTGTTCTGCAGATGATCAACCACGGCCTCTCCACAGGCGCGTTGTTCATTATCGTAGGTATGATCTATGAACGTTACCACACACGCATGATGGATGACCTGGGCGGTCTCGCAACAAGACTGCCCATGATCGCTTGCAGCATGGTGTTCATTTCCATGGCAAGCATTGGATTGCCTGGGTTAAACGGCTTCATTGGTGAGTTTCTCTCGTTAGCCGGCATGTTCAAAGCTAACCCATTGTATGCGGCACTGGCCACCACTGGCGTCGTGCTGGGGGCATGGTACCTGTTGACAGCAGTGCAGCGCGTATTCTTCGGGACGCTAAAAGAACCACATCAGCACGGTCACAGCGACGACGAAATCACCGATATGAATCCTCGCGAATTTCTCGCACTGGCGCCTTTGGTAGTCCTTTGCCTTTGGATTGGTGTTCGTCCAGCAGGCTTAATTGAGATCATCGAACCGGATATCAAGGCTGTCGCTGGTTTGTTCGATGTGCCGAGCAATGGCGAAAGTGTTGCTTTGGTCGAAAGTAACGCAATTGAAATGTCAAATCGCTAATCCGTCGTAGTCTACGTTCATCCAGGGATTTCTCCCGTGCCTCCATATCAAGCTATCAATCAGGCCGCTGGTCTGATAATTCCCGAGATCATTTTGCTGGCGACCGTCTGCATCATGTTCCTTGCCGGGCCGTTTTTTGTCAGCGAAACAGGCAAGGCACCGGAAGGTTTGCGGCATCGCTGGGGAATCTTGTCTTTGCTAGCATTGGCCGCCGCGATGTTTGCATGGGTGAAGGCTCCCATCATGGACGCCGGAGCAGGGCCCTTTCGACCGGATGAATTCGTGTGGTTTGTACGCGGCATCTCATTAATTTTCGGCATGTTGCTCACTCTTGTGCTGTGGGATCAGATTGACGATGGCCACGCTGCGGAAGCTCACGCCTGTTTGCTCGCCATTCTTGCTGGTGCCAATTTTGTGGCACTTGCGAATGATCTGGTCGGCGTATTTCTGGGACTCGAATTGGTCAGCATTCCAACTTATGTCCTGTTGTGTCTCGCACGGCGGGACTGGATGACGAACGAAGCGACGATCAAGTATTTTTTGCTGAGCATTTTTTCGTCCGCGTTCGTGCTGTACGGTTTGAGCTGGGTGTTTGGAATCGCGGGAACTACCAATCTAACGGCGATTACCGAACGAATCATAGCCGCACCAGCCACCACAAACCTGGGCATGTTTCGTCTGGCGATGGTTTTAATTATCGCGGGGCTGAGTTTTCGAATCACGGCCGTTCCCTTTCACTTTTACGCTCCGGACGTGTTCCAGGGCGTGACGACATCGTCAGCCGCGATGTTATCGTTCGTGCCGAAAGTTGTCGGCTTCACCGCGCTGCTGAGACTTTTGCCGATTTGTTTTGGCTCTGCAAACTTCACTGACTGGATGCCCGAAGGAGTTGTCCGCGTTGTTCTGGTTGTCCTTTCCATTCTGACAATGTTTGTCGGCAACCTGCTGGCGCTGCGACAGACAAACATCATGCGACTGCTGGCCTACTCCAGCATTGCCCACGCAGGCTACATGCTTGTCGGGCTGACGGTTGGAAACGAATCTGAAAACAGCGGTGTCGCCTCATTGCTATTCTATCTGTCGATGTACGGAATTATGACCATCGGTTTGTTCGCGCTCATCACCGCCGCTGGGTCTTTTGCCCGGCCGCTGCGATCGCTGGCGGATCTGGCGGGGCTTAGCAAGAGTCATCCGTCGATCGCACTGATGATAGCCATCTGCTTGATTGGACTCAGCGGCCTGCCACCAACCGGCGGTTTCCTCGCGAAGCTGAATCTGTTCGTTGCTGCATGGTCAGAAGGCACATCCGATGGTCGTTTGCTCGCCATCGTTCTCGCCGTCAATGCTGTCATCGCGGCCACTTACTACCTACGAATGATCTCATCAATGTACTTTGAGCAATCGACGGTCGTCCGCGGGCCCTCGCGCCAGCTGGCCGCATGGATTGCAGGCAGCGTCTGTGCGGTTGCGACGCTGGTATTGTTCGCGGTACCTCAGCCACTTATGGATGCCGCGATCAGGGCGTTGAGCCACCAATAGTGTCCCGGCAAGCTTATTCTACACTGGTTAACACGTCTTGCACTTTCTGACATCTTGGTGAAATCATAGGGCCAATCTGCTGTTGTTCAAAATTGGTCTACGCAGCCATGAGGGTCTTGGCAGCCCTGTGAGCACGGCAAGTTATTGATTTCTCCTGGCGAGTAGATTGGCGGTGGCAACGTTTTGTCCATTACCGCAGTGGCGCCACGGGAGATGATTGCTTCGATTTCTGCTCCTGTCATGCATTGCAGTTTCTCATCCAGCTTTCGAAAGACGAGATTTGACAGAGTTGGTAACTGTTTCACCTGTTCCTGTTTAACCCGAACTTGAACGGCTCCAAATTGAGCTTCGAGTGGTAGAAGACTGGGGATTTGCCAAAATACGCACACATACAAATTACATGTGTAGCCAGAAACTATCCGGATTTTCCTGGACTTTGTTTTTCTTGCCGCTACAA
>JANOZG010000608.1:0-10660 GCA_031429275.1 Planctomycetota bacterium | reverse complement strand
CATGTTCGCCGGGCAGATCCGCTCTTCCGCCGGTGCCTGTGCCCGGAGCGCCCATGCTTCGAGCTTTCCCGCCCCAATGAGCTGGACGTTGCTCGTAGACTTCGACCTGAAACCCGCGTTCGACCAATTCGTGCGCTGCGTTCAGGCCGGCGACGCCACCGCCAAGGACAATCACTTTGAGCATGTTTGGACTTTCTGAAGCAATTCATCGAAAGGAGACACCGGGGAGCATTTGACCGGGAAGCATTTGCGGCCGAATTCGTGAGACTTCAATCCGAATTCTCACGATCTCGGCTACGGAGGTTCGCCGAATCCTGGCGCGAACAGGTTGGCGATGCGACTGGGGCGCAGCACGTTTTGGGATCGCATGAGTTGTTCGGCCTGGGCCCGTTGTTGTTGGCCGATGTCGCCTCCCAGGAGGCAACCGAGTTGGTATTGCGCGGAAGCGGAGTACATGCTGGCATTGAGTTGTTGAAATTCAGTGGTGGCGAATTTCAGATGGTCGCACGCCGCGCTGGTTTGCCCCGCGCTGACGGCCAGTGCGGCACGGATCAGAGCGGCCATCGGACGTGCGTAGGCGGCCCGCTCTCGTTCAAGTTTCTTCGCCCAGCGAGTGGCCTCGGCTTCGAGGTCGGCGATTGACCAGGAGCGGCCTCCTCCGGGGATCTTCGCGGTCGGGTTTCCAGAGGCTCGCAGTTCGCATGCGGCAGCGATTGCGGAGGCGGCTCGCAGGTGGTGCATGTAAATCCGCACGATCTCAACCATCAGCACGAAAGAACCGCTCAGCGACGGCCATTGAGTGAGCATGTGCTCCCAGGCCGCGACGGATCGACCGCGATACTGTTCGAGGTAAGTCTGAGCCGACAGTGCGGTGAAGTGCTGAACATGAAAGTCCTGCTTCGACCAGTCTCCCATCGCGCCGGTCAGAGCGACTTCCAGTCCTGCGGCATCGTCATGCGGGAGAAACGCGAACGGGCCCGCGAACGTCGTGTAGTTCGCGACCGCCAGCCGATCGCCGCGCTGTTGAGCGTCCGCCATCAAACGCGGGTAGCGTCGCTGAATCTCCGCAAACTCGCCCGACCAGAACAGCGCCCAGTAGGCGAACGCGTTGGACATGTCGAGTTCCCAGGCGACTCCAGTGCAGCCCTCCGTCAGAGCGACGGTCGCGCGGTCACAGGTTTCGGTCGAAGCGTGCCATTGCCCCGAATAAAAATCTGAGATGCCGCGGCCCAGCAGTGCCATGGCCAGGGCGTGCGGATGATTCAATCGCTGAGCCAGTTCATCGGCGGTTGCCAGCAACCTGGCGGTCGCCTTCCTGGTCTTGACTCCTTCCATCGAGGTCTGCGTCGCCTCCCAGGCCAGCGACCGGGCGATGCGATACGGTTCGCCGGTCTTCAGCGCCAGCAGAGTGTTGCGAGTTGCGAAGTCTGTGCCGCGAATCGTGTCGATAACGAACAACCCGGTGGCGACCTGCCATGTCACGTCGAGTCGCATCCGTTCGTCGCGTGTTAGTTGCGCGTCGGGCCGCTCGCGAAACTTGATGCCGCGCATCACCAGACGGACTCTATTGAGCACCAGCGACAGAAGCGCTCGCACGCGCGTCTTTGGCAGGGACATGCCCAATCGCGTGAGCACACCGGCGAGCGTCTCGCGACCTGAGTCGATGTCCCCCGCCGCGCAAAAGTTGAAGCCCGCTTTGCCCTGCAACATCAGCGCTTCGTCCGTGCCCTCCAGGCCCGACGCGGCCAGATATTGTCTGGCCGCCTCGATGCCTCGACCGGAATTCGCCAGCGCGTCGGCCAGCCGGACGAGCAAATCGCAGCGTTCGGTGCCGCTGGAGGGTCTCTGTTCGAGCGACTTGCGATACAGGTATGCTGCCTGCTCGAAAGCCAGCGAGCGACCGGCTTCATCCGCTGCCGCCGCGTAATGCCGGCCAGAAGACTCGCGATCACCCGCTCCTTCATAGTGAATCGCCAGCGTCTGTGCATCAGACGCACCACCCGCTTCGAGCGTCGTCGCCAGGCTGAGATGCCGACTGCGAAGCGCGTCTTCCGTGAGCCTCGCAACGAATGTCTCTCGAATGCGGTCGTGATACGGAGCCAGCAGCTCGTCCGCCCCGGCTCCCGTCGCGCGCAGGAAGCGATCATTCCGCAGTCGGCTCAATGCCGCGTGAGAATCGCGGACGTGGGCAACCTTCAACGCATCAACGAGCCGTAGCGGGCGACTCGCCACCGACAGCACTTCGAGCACGCGTCGCGCTTCCTCTGGCAGCCGTTCGATGCGCCGCCACAGCGCGTCATCAAGTCGAATCGTCAGGCTTCCGGGTGTGGCAGATGGTGACTCCACGCTGTTCGTTGCAGGCGACTGATGAATGCCTTCCCGGACGTGAAGGGCCAGCTCGCTGAGGAAGTACGGACTGCCGTTCGATTCGCGAACAATCTGTTCGGCCTCCGCCAGTGCGTTCGGGTCGTCGCGGTCCAGCAGTCCAATCGCCAGTTCGATCGACTCGTCGTGACTCAGTTGCGACAGCGAGATGACTCGGCGCGTGATCGTCGACTGACTGGCATTCGCCGCGGTGGCCAGCAGGCGCAGGCACTCGCTGTGTTGCTCGTCCTCCGCGCGGTAAGTGCCAAGCACCATCATCACCGGCGGATCAGGAGCCTTCAGTAGTTCGTTGAACAGGTTCGCGCTGTCGATGTCACCCCATTGAAAGTCGTCGATCAGCAGAATCAGCGGATGCCGGTCACCGATGCGAGCCAGCATCTCACGCAGGGCCGCGAAACCGCGGCGGCGCAGTTCGATATGATCGGGTACCGAGGCTGCTCGCGACGGCGCGTTGGCGATCGCCGGAATTCGCTGCACGACCGGAAAGATGCGGGCCAGCGCCGCGACATCGCGCGGCAGCAGTGCAGACAGTTCCGCCTCTGGCAACTTCTCCAGATGCCGCGTCAGCATGTCGATGAGACTGTCAAATGCCTTAAACGGGACGGACTCCTGCTCGTAGCAGCGGCCAGCCAGTACGACTGGAACGGGATCGCTCGGCAGTCCCTCCAGAAAGTGTTGCACCAGCGCCGTCTTGCCGGTCCCTGACGCGCCTCGCACCAGTGCTACCGCGGTTCCCCCAGCTCGCACAGTTGCAAAATCCTGAATCAACTGATCCAGCGGCTCGCGCCGACCGACAAATCTCGGAGCCGCCGCAGTAGAGAAACGTTGTGCCAGTGATCCCGAGGTCGAATAGTCAGCGGCTCCGAACGCACGCAGGACTTCCGCCGCGCTCGGTCGCGAGAGCGGATCGCGAGACAGCAGCGCCATTGTTAGTCGGTTCAGATCCTCCGGCACGCTGGGATTGAGCTGCAGGACTGGCTGCGGATCGCGAGTTTGTTTAACACCGAGCACTTTGCCCGGGCTTCCTTCAAACGGACATCGCCCAGTCAGCACTTGATAGAGGACCGCCCCCACGCTGTACCAATCACTGGCCGGAGAGAGCGGTCGCCCCGACGCCTGTTCGGGCGACATGTAGGCGACGGTACCGGAAATCCGATTCGATGTCGCTTCGTCAACCGATAACGCGGAAGCCAAACCAAAGTCGAGCACGACGACGCGCCCGTCCTTTCGCACAAGTACGTTCGATGGTTTGATATCGCGATGCAGCAGGCCATTCGCATGAATTTCTGACAAACCTTCCGCAAGCTGCCGCAGTGTCGAGCGTAGCCGTGTCAGCGCATTTTTGTCGAGGCTCCGTTTGGTATTCGCAGGCACGTCACTCGGCCACTCAGGCGACTGCACGCATTCATCGGTATCTACGGATAACTGCGTAACACTTGCCGCCGCTGCGTCAGCGTCCGACTTCTGATAGGGCCGCGGCGTTTCGCCAAGAATAAAGGACTGAAGATCGACCCCATCCTCGACCAACTCCATCGTGAAGAACCACTGCTCGCGATCCGAGAACAGCTCATACAATCCGACGAGATTCGGATGCGAGATATCGGCCAGCGTGCGGAACTCCTGCTTGAACGCAAACAATGCCTCAGGGGCAGCTTGCTGCAGGAATTTCAGCGCCACCCGCGCATCGCGTTGCCGATCCACGACCTCATAAACAACGCCCATGCCCCCCGCACCAAGGCACCTGATCACCTCAAAGCGGTCAGTTCCCTTGAAATTGATCGTTGGTGTGAGATTTATCATCTCGCCATCTTCCGAAAGACCACCCAGACGCAGGGTTTTTATTTTGCCAACGACACATTCAGACTCACTACCCAAGTAGGGTAATCGGAGCACATCAATTACGCAACAACGGGGCGATATCACGCTGTGGTGGATTCGTCAGCGTGATGCGTCAGGCGATGTCAGCAAATGAACCTTTGGTACGAAAACGCAACCAGTCTCGGCCACCTCATTTCAAGCCGCGTTAAGAATGTGTCGGCCGCCGATTCCGTGACATGTCGAGGCAGAGACGCTATCCTCGCGAGTCGCATTCAGAAACTCTTGTAAGATAATGAGAGTCTTACTCAAATTCATGCACGCAGGGTGCATACACCGTTCTTCAGCGACCAACGGTCAAGAGCGACCAACGGGAGCGGCTTGGCGGTGAAAGCGATCCACTCGATTCCGCATTCCACGCCATTGGGTCAAGGGCACAGCCCTTGTGAGGTGAACGTACCATGAGAATTCAGACGAGCGTCGTTGTTTTGATGTGGTTGAGCTCGATGACAGCGGGTTCTGTTTTCGCTCAGGATTGGTCGGCGTTTCGCGGATCAAAGGGCGACGGTATCAGCATGGCAAAGAATGTGCCGACCGAATGGAGCCCCGAAATCAATATCGCATGGAAAGTCGCGCTGACAGGGCAAAACAACGGAAGCCCCGTGGTCTTCGGAGACCGTGTCTTCCTGACTTGTGCCGATGCCGAAGGCCATAAGCGGCAATTGCACTGCTTCCATGCGCCCGACGGTTCGAGCCGATGGATTCGCACCGTGGACTTCGACAGAACTTTGCCCACCCATAAAACGAACCTCTACGGCGGAACAACTCCTGCGACCAATGGTCAGAGAATTGTCGTCTGGCACGGTTCCGCAGGACTGCACTGCTATGACATGGACGGCAGCGAACAGTGGAAGCAGGGTCTCGGAGAATTCCGGCATCAGTGGGGCTATGGAACATCTCCCGTCATTCATGGAGACAGAGTCATTTTGCATACGGGGCCAGGAAAGGAGGTTTTTGTGGCCGCCTTCAGTCTGCAGAATGGCGAGCTGCTGTGGAGAACCGACGAACCGCTGGAAGGTGATGGAGAACACAACGCCGCCAAGCAATACATGGGTTCGTGGAGTACACCAGTGATTGTTCCTCTGGAAGGAAAAGACGTCGCTGTGTGCAGCATGGCTACTCGAGTCAACGGCTACGACACACAAACCGGTGAGATCCTCTGGACGTGTGAGGGCCTGCGGGGCGAGCGCGGCGATCTGGCCTACACTTCGCCCGTCATTGCCGACGACATCTGCGTGGCCATGGGTGGTTATCAGGGACCGGCTATCGGTTTTCGCATGCTGGGTAAAGGTAACATCACAGAACAGCATCGCCTGTGGCGAATAGACCGCGGGAATCCTCAGCGTATTGGCTCCGGAGTGTTTGTCGACGGACACATCTATATGGCCAACGCCGGAGCCAACACCATCGAATGCATTGATCCCGCCACGGGAAAGCAGCTGTGGCAACAACGTTCGCCGGCTGCCGCCTGCTGGGGTTCACTGGTGCTTGCCGAAGGTCGGCTGTACACAACGGACCAGGAGGGCGCGACAGTCGTCTTTCGTCCCAACCCTGAAAAGTTTGAGTTACTGGGCGTCAACAAGCTGAATTCCCCTGGCAACTCCACAATGGCTGTGGCCGATGGCGTGATCTATCTGCGAACGTTCGACTCGCTATTCTGTATCAAAGAGACAGAACCGAGGTAGTGAACCGCTCTGCAGTCCGAATTGCCTGGCAGTCAGACAGCGCCTGCGTCTTTGTGAAATGGAACAAGGGTCAGACCCGAATAAGACGCGCAAGGCAGCTGACTGAAAAAGTGATTTCAACACGAATGGTGGAGGGCTGGATTCGCATAGCGTTGGGATTGGCATTAACAGGAAAACCGATAAGAACGGCAACTGTTGGAACAGAAAGCAGTTATCGCGAATCAGAGAAACAGGTACTCGAATTCTTGATCCATCCCGATGGCAGTTGCGTTGGCTGTCTCGAAGTCTGCAGATTTTCGCAGGCGTTCGCAGGGAGATCAGCAATGAGGGACACGACTCAGAACACTTCAGCAATCAGCAATTCATCGGTTGATGAAGCCCCAAATAAGCTCGGCCCGGAATCGAGCGGCATTCTGGAAGCAGAATACGTCCCAATCTGTGTGTCGCATATCGTCGCAGACCTGACGCATGACACGCCCAAGACGGTCAAGCAGTTTCAACCTCTGCGATTTGCTGTCGGCCTGTGTTGCACTTCGACTGGAGTCGCAGTAATCATGGGCGTAGGCCTGCGAGTCGTTGAAATGCATGATATCAGCCAGGACTTTGCCATACCTTTGGTGGCCGTGTGTGTTCTGACAGGCGTGATGCTGCTCGGAGGTGGATTCGGGGTCATGGCGACCTCTTCGTCAGGTTTCGATGAAGCAGAATTCGATCGGCTTGCGACGGCAGGCAATATCTCGGCAGTCAGCCAGTATGATCGCGGCGAAGAAAACAGGACGACGACCGAGGACTCTCATCAGTCGGCGGCGTAAGTTACAGTCCCGAAATAAGTTCCGTCTATCCCAACCCGAAGCGTCAGCGAGGGATCAAGTTGTAGTGCAAAATCCCTCACTGACGTTTCGGGTTGGGATTTCAAGGCACGGAAACATCTGGAAGTTGTTTCGGGACTGGTCCTAAGTTACAAAGAATGCCGCCGTTTGATGCAAGGCGTCAAAGTTTTTGCATTTTCTGCAATCAGGCCAGTTCAGGCAGACTGTTACCGGATGGCAGGAGGAGGCATGCCATTTCTCGATTTCTTCTTGAAGAGTAGTCATTCTGAGGACGGATGGCATCAAGGTGAGCACTCTGTGCGCAATGAGTGGTCTGCCTTTCGGCGAAGGTTGCCGGAAGCAACTTTAACGAGAAGCGAAGTGTGGCAAAGGTTTACAGGTTGGCAGAAGAAATCTGCCGAATGTGACGATTGTCTGGCACAGAGGATGCCATAGGCACTGGTATCAACATCATTCAGTCAGCCTGAACGCGACACAAGGCTTAAACCATGATCGTTTCCTGAGTTCATTTTCAGGACGAGGCCCCACGCGAACGGCACAGTTTGAATGACGCTGACACAGTCTTTGACAGGTTCCCTGCATTCTGAGAATCGCGGAAACCGTCAACCCTTCTGAACATCCTCCCTGCTGACATGCCCATGAAAGGAATTAACTCATGTCTATCAGCAACGTGCAACTCGAACATCAACTCCTTGAATCCGACGCTGGCCGAGCTGTCTATGACGCGCTCATTCAGGCCAATATTGATCTTCGCTCCATCTCGCTGGAGCTTGTCAAAGATATGCTTCGCGCGGAATATCGGCATCGCTGCCGCATGGGCTGGCCCAACAGTTGAGGCCGTCTGTCAACCACAATCTAATGCCGTGAAACCTGACGCCCCAGGATCTGACACCGCAGAGTTGAACGAAACGTCATTACATTTGCGGCAATCTTGCTATGACAACACCAGGCATCATCGTGGTGAGTTTCGGACCCTCAAAATCAATGAGAGACGAATTGATCCACGGTGATGTCTGCTCAGTTTTGCCAGAATCGCTTGTCACGGCACCGAGCTTTGTTTCATCGAAGACCAGATCCGCAAGCAGAACACCATCATTCTTCAGTTGAGCTTCCGGCAGACTCACAGGTTGCCCCAGTGTTTGGTCGATATAAACGGCCGATGCAACAGATGGTGGCACGACTGCTGGATTGCCGGTTTCACCACCGCGAACCTGGACCTGCATCAACTCTGGTTTCCATGCAGCCGGAGCCTGTAAACGCACAATAGCCATCTGCGGAGAAAACACGCATTCGGTAGCCGTGATGTTCAGATTCAAGCGAGCGATGCCGTTGCCGTGAACGATTGCATCAACAACACTGAAACCGAAGCGTTGAGTAACGTTGGTCAGGAGCATGTCCCATGAATCCAGATCACCTTGTTTGAATTCACACAGCAGGCCACTGCCACGATTTGCCAGCAGCACATTGTCCATTTCGCAGCGCCGCGGAGGATGATTAAAAGACACCGCATAACCGCCTCCGGCGAATACGCTGTTTCGCATGGTGACACTGCCCTCTGTTCCCGACACCCGATGCCAGGCAACACCTACGAAATTGTCCGCCACCGCAGGTGACTGAATTACACAACTATCAATCGTTAGCCCGGCGCTTTGAATGGCGACCAGATTCGACAGTTTCGCTTGTGTCGCGGAATCCGCACCAGCAGAGGAATTCGATTGCTGAGCCACCGTGATGCCGTGCAGCTCCAATGTGCGTGCCTGCAACACCCATTGTGTTCCAGAAGGAACGACAATCTCAGCTGGCGGCGTAGAGGCACACTCAATTCGCAACGTGCCCGGAAACTCACGTCGCTCGGCTACGTAGGAAGTTCCGGATTCCAGATGGATCACTCCATCCGGATCGACCGGCGGCAACGCTCGCGGTCCGCTGTTGTTTCTGGCGTCCGCAACTGTTTTTATTTCACCCTGCGTGGAATTCGAAATCGGGACAGGGTTGGAAGACAAACCCAGCGTATGTGGCACGACGCCAGAGCGTGCGGCCAGAAAAACCAACATTGCCAGTACCGAGGCCGCCGCTGCCGGCCACAACCAGGCAGAGCCGCCGCGTCCCGCCTGAACTTTCGGACGCGAGTTTTTACGCAGCGAATGATCAGGCATTTGTCGTGCTAAAGCACGGCAATGGCTGAAGCTATTTCCCGACGACGTTCGCCATGTCTTCAATAGTTCGGCGCTGTTGCCTGGACGCAATTCCGGCGAGCGACGTGTCATCGATTGAATCATGCGGGACATCCATTCCGGACAGTCCGGCACCGGTCCGCGTACGTCAATGATATCGTGATCTTTTTGTTTCATCATGCGCGTCACGGGATCGGCACTCAGCACTACCGGACGACTTGTCAAAAGTTGCCACAACAGACAGCCAAGCGAATAGATTTCGCTTCGCGCATCTGCCGTGCGGCCGGTGCCAACCTGTTCAGGAGCGATGCCGTCGCAGTCACGCAGAGTCAGTTGATCAGTCAGAGCGAATGCGGGCTGGCAAAGTCGTCGCGAGAACGGATCTACGAGATGAATGCCGCCTCGCAGGTCAAGTCGCACGTTGCGCGGTACCAGGTCGCCATGAAGCAATCGAGCGGATTCAAGCCATGCCAGTGCTGAAAGCAACTCGCGTCCGATTTCGGCGACAACTTCCCACGGCAGTCGCCCGCCGCGAATTAACAATTCCTCCATCGACCAGCCCGCGATAAAGTTCGAGACCAGATAGCGCTTCGCCATGGACGATCCGGCCGTCGGAGCATCCGAGCGCCGCGAGAAATTATTGGTGATCGCTTCCTGCGGAAAACTCAATGCGGCAGGTATCGTGCTGCGAAATCGATCTGCTGTTGACAGAAGCTCATCCAGCCGCTGTTCGACAGACTCCGCTTTTGAGTCCGGCAATTGTCGCAGAACAAATTGCTGGCGTCGTTTTTCGTCAATTGCCAGGAAGGTCGATCGACCAAGAGCCCGCTGCCGCTGATATCGTCCGATAGTGATTTCATCGACATCGTCTGCCTGCAACTGATCAGCTTGCCATGCCGTCAGAAATCGCTGTTGGACAAGTGCGTCCAGCCAGACAGAATCAAAGTCTGGTAGATCGTGGCAAAGACGACGTACGTACGGTTCGCAATGCATCAGCTCTGCTTTTGAGCAGAGTTTCTGATTTGTCAGGATTTCAACAAGTCGATCTGAAGGAGTCCGCATCCGTGCCCGCCCCGTAATTGCAGCTCACTGCATTGTCAGTCCAGTCCCCGATTCACCGCGTGATTCTGCTTTCGAAGTATCCCAGAAATCGTCTTCGCGCGACAAGGCGGATATTTGCTGCTGAAATGCATGCCACACGCTCGACGTGCCGCCGCTCGACGTGCCCCGCACCACAAAGAAGAGAAGTAGGAGGTTTAGGAAATTTAAAATAAGTAGTCAAATTACGCATCTTCGGGAACAAGCACGCAATCGCGTGAATTTGGGGCGTCGTTGCTGGCTGATGCGTTCATAAAATGGGAAGGAGGCACGCTCAACGGCGTAGGCGATCTCAACCACACTCAGATTTGCGAAGTGTCGGCCACGGATGCGGCGTTGGATTGCTGACCAATGATGCTCACGCTGATGAATTCGCGTGGCGGCGGGAGCGACGCAGAGAACTTACTCCCTGCAATGTCGAAGGACGTCCAGCTTCCGTTCGAAATCGTTTGCGAAAATTCTTGACCAGATCCAGCCATGTTTCCGCGCTACAGTCCAAACGCTCCAGAATCGGAGAGAATTCCGCCGGAATGCGGCCCGCTTTGTCGCGACGAAACTGACGGCCCGTCCAGTCCAGCAACTTCAGATATTCGTCCAGCGTCATCTGCAAACA
>JANOZG010000607.1:0-6288 GCA_031429275.1 Planctomycetota bacterium | reverse complement strand
GGCGCTGCTTCGATTGTCGATCTGCCAGCGACAAAGCCGACAGATTCCGCCGCCATTATTTTTACATCCGGCAGCACCGGACCGCCAAAAGGCGTGCACTACGAACACGGCATGTTCAACGCGCAGGTTGATCTGATCCGTGATCACTATCAAATAGAACCGGGAGAAGTCGATCTTCCGGGATTTCCCCTGTTTTCATTGTTCAATTTGGCGATGCAGGTCACGTCCGTCATTCCCGATATGGACCCCACAAAGCCCGCTCATGTGAATCCGGAACGAATCGTCGAAGCGATTGAATCGCAAGGAGTGACGCAAGCTTATGGCTCCCCGGCGTTATGGAATCGCGTTGGAAAGTATTGTGAAAAACACGATATTAAGCTCCCGGGATTGCGTCGAGTTTTATCGGCCGGCGCGCCTGTGCCAAATCATATCCTGCTGCGGATGACAAACGCGCTTAACGCATCCGCTGATTTTTTTACACCCTACGGAGCCACCGAATGTCTTCCAGTCGCATCGATCTCCGCGCGTGAAGTACTTCAGGAAACGGCAGCACTAACAGCAACGGGAAAGGGGACGTGCGTCGGCAGAGTCTTCGATCAAATGCAAGTCAGAATCATCGAAACGAATCTCGGTGAATTACGCACTATTGATCAGGTTGTCAATGTCCCTGTCGGTCACATCGGAGAAATAATCGTCAGCGGACCCGTGGCGACTCGCGAGTACTTCCGGCGTCCAGATGCAACAGCTATCGCTAAAATTAAAGATGGCGATACATTCTGGCATCGCATGGGAGACGTTGGTTACTTCGATGATGCCGGACGACTCTGGTTTTGCGGTCGTAAAGCACATATCGTTTCAACGCAATCGGGGCCGATGTATTCCGTTTGCTGCGAAGCAATCTTCAACAACCATCCCGACATCTATCGAAGTGCTCTGGTTGGAATCGGTCCAATTGGTCAGCAGATTCCGGTCATCGTTGCTGAACCAGAAGCCGGCCGATTTCCATCATCAGAACATGAGTGCCAACTCCTTCGCGACCAGCTGTTGCAACTTGGCAATCAAAATCCCCTCACCGTTAGCATCAATCGTATCCTGTTTCACAGGAGTTTACCGGTTGATACTCGCCACAACGTGAAGATTAATCGTGAACAACTCGCCGAATGGGCCGCACGATCCGATAGGGAATGATGAGTGTATAGTTCCGGCTTGGAACGTCGACACATCCTCTGCCGGCGGTGTAGGTCACCAAGAGCTAATCCGAGCCTACTTCGGCTTCGTGAATCGCGATTTCTTGCTCCTGCCGTGCGATTTCAAATAGAGAAAAATCGCCCAACATCATCGTCATGATGATGTCGGCACGAGTCCTTTTGGCAGCGGGATAGACCCAGCATGGAACGTGCTCTCCAATTACTCCACGTTCTTCCGCCTTGCTCTGCCGCAAGGCTCAGCGTCTCAATTAGATCTGAGCAACACCATGGGCACGATTCACGGGAGCACCGATTAATGAACGCGTCAAGGGCCGAGGTGCCCGAACATTTGTTGAATCAGAAGCAGGTTCAATCGCACGATCTCTGATCATTTCGCTTGATTGATTGTTAAAATACGGGCGACGCAGATCAAGATCATCTGAATTGTAACGCGATGGCATCAGATCATTGAAAGGCTTTCGAACATCAGGTCGCTGAGACCAGTTTTCATTTCGATTCAGATATTCCTCATCCTGAAACGGATCCGCAGCATTTGACTGTGGAGATCGGCGTGACCAGTCTTCTTGTGCAACATTACGTGGGTAGGAGTTAGAACGCGTGCTGGGAGATTGATTCAACCGACATTGTCCGTTCGCACAATTTGACCTTGGAACTAGCTCCATCACCGGACGACGTGTCGTACACTGGCCGTTTGCGCAGTTTTCTGTCGAACAGTTTCCTGTAGCGCAAGTGCCCGTCGAGCAATTTTGGTTTGAGCAATTTCCATTTGAGCAAGGTGAAGACAGTCCATAGTTTCGACTCGAAAATGTCGAGCCTTGTCGTCCAGATTGACTCATTGAGGATGGACAAGTTCCCGTCCACTGCTGCGGCAACGGTAAGCCGAGAAAACCTCGTGGCACTCCCATATTTCTTGAAGCACCTCCGTAAGTTGAGCCAAAGTCCTGTGCTTGCACAAACGTTGGACCTGTCAGAAGAACCATAACACCCAGCACTGAAACAAAATTGAAAGTCTTCACGGTATTGCATTCCTTTGATATCGAATCATGTTGAGTTGACACGTCGACTGGCGATCGTGCCCAGGTTCGCGATCGTCTCGATTCCACACCGAGTCATTCGAACTCTGGAAAACATCAAATGCGAACAACGTACCAGAATCGCGGCCAGACGATTTCTTTAGAATAAACGCAGAATTCGGCTCACCCGTCTCAATTGGCAGACGCGACTCGCGTCAATATGATGGCATCAGTCGTCGAACTGATGCCGTTCACTGCAATTCACCGCGTGTATGACGTTCATTTGAAAGATTGAGATATGACAAACCCTGTAATTCCACATCGTGGATGGACGATTCAAATTGCCTCAATGGCGACATTCATGGCCATGGGCTTCGGCGAATCGCAATCCGCAAACGCAGGTGAGGCATTCGCGGCAGCATCGATGGTTGAGCCGTCGGCCATTCACGTGGACCTGGCACAGGACTGGCCGTGGTGGCGGGGGCCCGCAAATAATGGGATCGCGAATTCTGACCAGCATCCGCCTGTGACATGGAGCGAATATGAAAACATCGTCTGGAAGGCGAATCTGCCCGGCCGCAGCCACGGGGCTCCGATCGTTGTCGGTGATCAGGTTGTTTTGACGGCAGCAGATCACGAGCGAAAAGTCCAAAGCGTGCTGTGCTTCGATCGTAAGACCGGCAAACAGTTGTGGGAAACTGTCGTCCACGAAAACGGCGTGGATGTCAAGAGCAATGAGAAATCATCGATGGCATCGACAGCCGCAGCCTGTGATGGTGATCGCTTCTTCGTCAACTTTTTGAGCGGCGATTCGGTCTTCATGACAGCGCTTGATCGAAATGGTAAGCAGCAGTGGCAGACGAAACTCTCGGCCTACGTCAATCATCAGGGCTATGGATCATCTCCGCTGTTGTACAAAGATCTGGTGATTGGTGTTTCTGATAACAAAGGCGGCGGCGCGATCGTGGCCATGAACCGTGCCACCGGGGATATCGTCTGGCAGAAAACGCGACCGGCAAAAGCGAATTATTCATCTCCTGCTATTTTCGATGTGGCAGGCAAGGACCAATTGTTCCTGACCGGCTGCGATCTGGTGACCAGCTACGCTCCGCTCTCAGGCGAGATACTCTGGGAAATTGAAGGTGCGACAACGGAATGTGTCACGACGACAGTCACCGACGGTCACCGCATTTTCACGAGCGGTGGATATCCAAAGAATCACGTGGCGGCTGTCGCCGCCGACGGATCAGGCAAGGTCGTCTGGGAAAATCCCACAAGGGCTTACGTACCGTCGTTGCTGACTCGCGGCGGATATCTGTACGCAGTCATGGACGCCGGAATTGCGATGTGCTGGAAAAGCGATACGGGTGAAGAAGTCTGGAAGGGTCGCTTGAACGGTACTTTCAGCAGCTCTCCCGTGATGGTCGGCGACCTGATTTATGCGTCCAATGAAGAAGGCCAGACATTCGTCTTCAAGGCATCCACGGAGAAACTTGAAATCGTCGCAACGAACGAACTCGGCAACAGTGTCTTCGCAACACCCGCCATCTGCGGCGGCAAAATCTACCAGCGCGTTGCGCATGATGTCGATGGAAAACGACAGGAAGTGTTGTACTGCATCGGGCAGTAAGTCATGCGGCGATCGGAGTGGCGTGAGCCCTCCGATACCTGGCTTCTTGTACCGGCAAGCCAACGCATGCCGCTCGCGAATCTCTTCATCATAAACGACTGGCATGACTAAGATTTTGATTGATAGCTTCTTATGAGCCTCTCACTTCGTCCTCAAATCTTTGCAGCAATGACTGTTATCTCGGTCCTGTTTTGCTTACTCGCCGGTTGTTCGCAACGAACATCACACAGCGAAATCCCTCCGCAGGAATTGTCCCCTGAAGAGTCTACTTCGCCGCCCACAACGCGTCCCGCAGTATTGCCCGGAATCGTACGCTGGGAAACCGTACCTCCCCTCAGTCACGATGTGGCCATTATGGAGAGCGTCTTCTGGGAGCCAGGTGACACTGACAGCCTGCGCGCCATGATCTTCAGGACACCACAGCTGAAAGGAAGTCGGGTCCTGGAAATTGGCACGGGATCTGGTCTGGTGTCGCTGTGCTGTCTTCAGGCCGGAGCGGCACATGTTGTCGCTACGGATTTGAATCCGACAGCAGTGCAGAATGTTCGCTACAACGCAGCGAATTTTGCGACTCCCGATCATTTGGATGCCAGACTTGTGCCACGTCGTGAGCCGAATGCATGGACCGTAATCAAGCCGGATGAGAAGTTTGATTTCATCATTTCAAACCCACCCTGGGAAGATCAGAAACCCAAGAGTGTCGCTGAGTTTGCTCTTTACGACCCGGATTTTTTGCTGCTGGATTCGTTGGTGACAGGTGCCCGGGGCCGATTAAAACCAAATGGCAGAATGTGGCTGGCTTACGGCTGTGTCACTGCCATCCGTCGGATAAAGAAACTCGCCGAAGCCGAACAGCTGAATTACACGCAGCTTGATTCACGGTCTTTGGAGGACATGCCGGAAGTGTTCTTGCCCGGAATGCTGCTGGAACTAACAGTGCCTTAAGTTAAGCGAACGGGGAAGTCAATCCCCTGATTGCGAACGGTCACTAAGCAGATACGTTTTGGATTGCCAGCGGATTTTCTGTCTTGAAATTGGTTTCTTTCGCGGGCTTTTGATTAAAAGCATGTTTTCTGTCGATTGGTCCGTGGGATCAAAAAAGTTTGAGTCATGTTGAAAATCCTGTTTGCTGTATTCTTCGCATATTGTTTCGTTATTTTCCGTCTCATTCACGGCAAACGGACAATTACTCATTACATCGTCTTTTTGATCGTGACCGTGGTCGTATGGGAAACTTGCGGTATCGCGTTGAAGCATTACAGGGAAGTGAGTTTTTAAAGAAGTCTATCTTCAGATGATCTCGTTTCCGTTTCCATTGAAGGCAGACCGAGGATTATAGATCACGAACGACTGCAGAAAGTTGTCGCTGGGCTACGATCACCTGAAGATTTTCTGGCCTCAAGAAACAATCACGGTAAACCGTCACGGCTGACTTTAGGGCTGAAAAGCGGTCTGCAAAAGGATTTCGAAATCAGTCTCTCGAACGAATCGCGTGGTGTCGTGTTGTCCATTCAAGGAGGTCACAGCGTATTGTATCCAGATTTGGAATGGCTCCTTCCAGAGCGTGCGGAACAAGAGGTGGGTCCATAAAGTGCATAGCAGCGATGATCATCAGTTGTACAAAAACATCGCGAATACGATGATCATAGATAGCCTTATAAATGGGGGAACTGTCGCGAATTGCATTGCGGGGATGACCTGTCCGAACGGTCGCGATCTGACGTACGACTACGGCACCGCAAGCGGCATGAACGATGCCTGCAGCCGGATTGAGTCGATCATCAATCCGCCGGATGCGGTCAATCCGAACCTTGCGCAGTACCAGTATCTCGGGGTATCCGGTTTTGTGAACGTGGCGTCTGCTCAGCCGGGGATCAACTGGACTCTGTACGGCAGCACGAATGATCCGAACACGGGCGATATCTACTCGGGACTGGATTGCTTTGGGGGTGTCGATAACTGTCTGTGGCAGAAATCCGGCGCGACGCTGGCCCAGATTCAGTATGGCTATGACCGAGCGTCAAATCGTACATGGCGGAAAGACGGAGTGCTCACCGGCTACGATGAGTTGTATACCTTCGACGGGCTGTACCGTTTGACCGATCAGAAACGCGGCACACTGAACGGAACTCAAACGGCGATCACGACCGGCACGTTTCAGCAGCAGTGGGGTCTGGATGGTACCGGCAACTGGAAGACATTCAAACAGGACAACGACGGCAACGGGACATGGGAGCTGAATCAAACTCGCACGGCGAACAAGGTGAATGAAATCACGAGCATCAGCACGACCGGACCGGTCTGGGCAACGCCGACGTATGATCGAGCGGGCAACATGATCGGCATGCCGAATCCTCCGGTGACGATCACGGGCTCAATACCGGCCTGGGCGCCGCTGACGGAGGCTCAATGGAACACGCTGAACGAAGCCGCCGAC
>JANOZG010000606.1:0-1565 GCA_031429275.1 Planctomycetota bacterium | reverse complement strand
GGAGTCGATCATGCAGCCGTCCGTCTTGTCGCGCATGGCGGTGATCTTGTAGGTACCCGACTCAAGCAGGTAGAGAGTCACGGCCATGTCGCCGGCACGTTCGGCAGTCAACCAGATTTGCCCGTTCGCCTCAGTGTACTTAGCGGCGTTGGTGAGAAGGTTGCCGATGACCTGGGCAAGTCGGACGGGATCGACATTGATGGGAAGCGGCTGATTCGGAATGCGGACATTCAGCTGATGACCTTGAGCATCCACGAGGGGTTGCACTGTCTCGACCGCGCGGGCAACGACTGAGGCGAGTTCAATCCTTTCTTTTCGGAGTTCAATCTTGCCCCGCATCACTCGAGATACGTCCATGAGGTCATCCACTAAGCGCACAAGATGGTGAACCTGACGCTCCATCATGTCTCGTGTTCGCTCAACCGTCTCCGCATCCACCCTCGGCATTTTGAGGATTTGCAGCGAATTGCGGATCGGAGCCAGTGGGTTCCGAAGCTCGTGAGCGAGAGTTGCCAGGAACTCGTCTTTGCGGCGGTCGGCTTCACGCAACGCCTGGTAAAGCTGCGTGTTCTCTATGGCGACCGCCGCTCGTTGCGCCAAATCCGTCGCTAGTGCGAGGTCGGCGCCGCCGTATCTGCGCCCCGATTCGGCAGTGGCGAAAGTTAGAACCCCGAGCGGCTTCCCTGAAACGGCGAGCGGCACGCAGATGCAGGACTTCAGCCCGAGAGAGCGGATAAGGTCGAGATGCCGTTCATCCTTCGCCCCCTGCAACAGGATTTCGTCCGTGATCTCGGCAACAATTTCCGGCTGACCGGAGCGGAGGACGGCGGCGGCTCCTCCCGGTGCTTGTGGGTCGGGAGGGTATTCCCGCATCAGTTTATGCACGAGGTCGATCTTGTCCGCATCCTGATGAGCGACAGCCAGGCGACGCAGGCTTCCGTCGTCATTGGCCACGTCCACAGCGGCCCAGTCAGCAAAATGAGGCACGGCCAGGTTGGCCACTTTCTGCAACGTGCTTTCGTAATCCACCACGCCTGCGAGGGCGGCACTGGCTTCAGCCAGATATCGAGCCGACTCTTCGGCACGCTTCTGCTCGTCAATGTCAGTCGCCGTGCCGAACCATCGAGTCACACGTCCGGCTTCGTCATGGACGGCAACCGTTCTGATGAGATGCCAGCAGTAGCTTTGTGTGCATCGATCAAGCAGGCGGACCTCCATCTTAAAAGGAGCGCCACTTTGCAGGGACGCTGCCCATCGCTCGCTGGCCTGTTGAGCTTCATCAGGGTGGAGAATCTGTCCCCATCGTTCATCACCCGAAGTCCCCGGTAGACCGGTATAGCTTTTCCACTGGCGATTCAAAAAGTCGATTTTGCCCTCCGCACTTGCGGTCCACACAATCTGCGGCATGGCGTCGGCAAGCTGGCGGAATTTCTGCTCGCTCGTTTCGAGCGCGGCTTCCGCCTGCTTTCGCTCGCTGATGTCACGCAGGTAAGCCGTGAACAGCGCCGGTCCATCCAGCGAGATCTGCGCGATCGCCAACTCAACGGGAAACTCGGAGCCGTCTG
>JANOZG010000605.1:0-2955 GCA_031429275.1 Planctomycetota bacterium | reverse complement strand
ACGGAGAAGCCCGCAGTCCCGAGTCTGTCAATCAGCGTCACCACCTGCTGAGCTGGAGAATTTTCACCCGCCGACATCAGTGCAAAATGCACACTGCCGGGAATGGACATCAGCCGCTCATGAGTCTCGACGATGACGTGTATCCTTGATTCCCCTGCGATAGCCGGTTCGGCGTCCACAGTCAGATATCCTCCGGTCGTTCCAGCGTCCTTCGGCTGTGATGCCAGATCGAAGTTATAGATACGACGACAAAAGAGCCGGTCAGGCAGCGGATGCTCCTGAAAATCGGCAAGAGTGACGTCCGCAGATAATTCGGAATCGCTCAACAAACCTTTGATCCATGGCGCACTGGCGGTTGCCTCAAACGTCTCAATCTGCAAGTGCCCTGTCATGTTCTGCCGTTCTATGGCCGAAATGCGGACGGCGGAAAGGCCGGAAACGATCTGAGGAACATCAATCGGCACATTCAGTTCAGCCTTCAGCGTATGAATTACGTGTTCATCGAGCCCAGCGAGAATACGAACTTCCGTTGTCGTGATTCCCGGTGTCGCAGCTTTCAATGCGACTCGAAGTCGCGTCGATTCACCAGGGAGCAGAGTTGATGCCGGAGCAACCAGCCGCTGACATGCACAGGCTAAACCAATCTTTACGTTTTCAAGAGGAACTGTCGCAATGTTGTGCAGCTCATACTCAAGTTCAACGGATTCGAACTGCTTAACTTCGATCGGACCACTTCCCTCGGGCGGAACGATCCTGATCAATCGGACGACTTCCGATGCTGGCTGTGATTTTGCAGGCGCCGCTGGACTCAATCCGGAATCAACCGGGGGTCGGGAATTCGTCAGGAACACGCCAGCGAAGATCGCCGAAAGCACGACCAACGCGATTACGGATACAGTCTTCATCGGAGTGCTCCTGTGTGTTGACGGGAAATTGATCGAATTGCGATAGGAAGGACAAACGCAACCAACATCCCTGCGGCAATCAACGTTCCAACGCTCGCTGCCAAATTCATCTTCATGGTTGCGGCCTCTTGACGGCCCGACACAAATATCGCCAGGGGAGCAGCCGACTCGACCACGGTTTTCATTGGCAACCACCGATTGGCGCGTGGGAAGTCAATGATTTGGACCTGCCCATCTCGAAAGCCATACAGCACGACAAAATGTGCCTGATCATGGCCAAGCACGCCAGCTCGCAAACAGACAATGACGGGACAGGAAACATCGATTTTTGGCGAGAGATATTCTACTCTTGCCGATAGTCCGAGTTCGGCCAAACCGTCTGCCAATTCCGCGAGTGAATGCTGACCAACAACGCGACCCCGAAACGCCGTGTTAACGGACTCCGGAGTCAGATCTCGATCGAGTACACGGGCAGCGATCCGAACTGCCCGTGGTCCGCATGACAATTCTTCTGCGCCCACAGGGGCAGTCAAACCGCTGAGAAGAATCAACACGCACCGAACGACCCCTCTCAAAAACATTGATTGATCTCGTTTCGGCACTGACGTAATGCGGCAATCGCTGAACTCATCCACTTTCAATAACACGGGACGCCGATCGGGTTCAGGCAGCCAAATGTACTGCTACAGACTGCTTCATCCTTCTGTGCGCGGACACAATATGACCAAAGTGGAAAGCCCTGCGGTGGGCCGTACCCTCCACCAAACCAACCTGGCTGGTCACAGCGAACACCGGCACCAACGCAATTCCAAACTTCGGTTGGTACGTTTGGATTACCGCAATATGTCCCTGGCGTCGTGCAGACTTGGTTTTGACAAGTTGTGCATCCGGAGGTTGCGGAGTAAATATTGCCATCGTTTCCGTTCGATCCGACAGGAACGGGCAGGGCGCTCTTACAAAAAGCGTATTCGCCACCGCCAGTATTACCAATGGGGCAGGCACAGGGATGTTGCCAATAGGGCATCTCGTAATAGTAGCAGTTGTAGCCCGATTGAGCCCCCAGAATATGGTTGGCTTCCAGTCGCGTTCGTGTCAGAGTTGTCACGGACAGCACGAGAAAGAACAAGCCAATGTAACGAAACCAATGTGAACCGTTCATAAAGATCCTCCAGAAACAGCAGTGATGGTTTACTCAGAAAATTAACCTTGAACGTGAGCATTGAATCAAGTGCGGGATCGACGATTAATCCACCATCCGGCGCACAAGCATAGTGTCGATATGGCAAAGAATGTCAGGCCCCAAAACACGCCGTTGCTCATGGGTGCAGTGGCCGTTCGATACTCGCCGCCCATCGCAACCGGTCCTGAAGTCGCGTCAGCCACCAGAGTCTGTTCGCGATTTTCCTCAAATCCCTTGGTGAAGACCTGACCGGTCAACTTATCGATCACGAATGTACCGTGGTCCGGTTCCGGCGGCTCAAAGAGTTTGATATCAATTGGTTCATTGAGAGCCACTTCATCCACTGTCCAGCGAATGATTTCTTCCGGCGGTCCATTCTTGCTCAAACGAGTTCCCTTCCACGGAAACCAGATTCCTTCGTCCAGTCTCCGAAACTCCTGCACTTCGCAAACGGAACCTTTTGAGCTTCCCGGTTTGGCATCGGGCGGTTGAATATACTCGATCCTTCGAGGTAGATAACCGTGTTCCGGATCGAGCCAAAAATCAAAGAAACGCAACTTGATGTGCAAGCATTGAACTCCGCCGCAGTCCTCGGTCCCCATGATTTCCCCTTCGCCGTGGGCAAACGGCTCCCACAGCCACTGATTTGTGGATCCGTCCTGCAGTCCGCCAAGGGGCATCTCGGCAGACAGCGAAAATTGATACGGTGACGGTTCAGACGGATCCTGCCGCAAGAGCTGAAACCGCCCGACCGAAAGGTCAGAAATGGATTCGGCATCGTCCTCTTTCACGCCGTACGAATAGCGAAACTGAACCTGACTTCGCGGATTCTTCACTTCTACTGTCCCACCACGCGGTTTCCCAAGTGAG
>JANOZG010000604.1:0-4661 GCA_031429275.1 Planctomycetota bacterium | reverse complement strand
CAGCTTTCGATACGACAAGGAAGGACGTCGTTGTTTTGCAAATAGATGACGTCCGGAAACGCAGCCAGCAGTTCTGGATTTTCCGACAGATGCTGCACGTCGGCCGCACGCACGAAGCGCGCATTTTCGACGCCTTGCAGCGTTGACGCGTTCAAGCCGCCATAGGGCGTCCATTGAATTGGCGAATCCGCTGCACCTTGGACGACGAGTGTGCCCCGGAGTGATCCGTGTTCGTGGAAGAGGCGGTCGGGTTCGGCACCTGTCTCGACAAGGTTTGATTCAGGACTCCCGGTTTCTTCTTCAAACGCCTTCCTGAATCGAACCACGGTAGGATGATCCTTTCCCAGGTTTTCAGCCAGATGCTGAAGTTTTCGTTTCAATAGAAGGCGATGCTCGCCATCGAGGTCGATTTGAGTTATATCATTAAGCCACGCGATTCCTTCGTCTGCAAATCGCAATTCTGCTTCGAAGTTCGGAATCAACCCAATATTCGTAAGCCCCGTCGTTGAGCACTGCAGCGGCGTCTGAACATAAGGCGTCTGAACAACAGCAGTGCCCTCGGTAACAGAAATCAATGAACCCGAAACAAACCCACCATCGTGCCAGTTTAACCATGCGCTGGGGCGTTGAAGTGACGGTCCGGATGTTCGGCCGGAAATGGCGATCGAGGTAACGTCTGCCATTGGGACTGTGATCGTTTTTTCTTCCACCACAAGAACCAAATTACCAGCATTCGCGTCAAATCCCTGCACCGTGCCGAAATGCACGGTTCCGTCAATTAGTTCAATGCGTGAACTTTCGCCGGATGCGATGCGGGGCGTCTTGCCATCCCAGTGACTGACTCGCAGTCGGCGAATGGACAGGTCGAAATCACCGTTGCGAAAGGTGATGCCTGTGGCGTCGGCCTTCATGGATTCGGTGCTGACTTCACCCAGCTTATCGCCGGCGTCGGAGAAGACTTCCATCGTGTTCGCTGTACGGTTAACAAACAAATACAGATGTACCGACAGATCATTTTCTCCGATTGTTTGAAGTGTCTTGAATGAGGACTTGCCTTTTGCAGCGACAAGCACATCAACCCAGGTTTCGATACGCAGGCTGCTCTTGACATCACGTCCCATTGCCATGAGGAAATTCAATGGCTTGGTGGATTGCACCTCAAATTCAATTTCAAATCTGTCGGGCAGGTCTACGGGCAGAAAAACTGCTGTGTCGGCCTTCTGAGTTGTGATGGAACCATCGGGGGCTTCAGACCAGATCTCTTTGTTGGCAGCTTCCAGTGGTCCGATTTCTGCTTGCTGAACTTCGCCCAACTGACCAAAGACCACCGCGCGGTTGTTTACATTGGGCGGCTTCTTTGTGACTTGCCATTCGTTCAATCCACGCGGTCCGGAATAGATCATGCCAGAATTGTCAGTACGCTGCAGGCTAAGAACCTGATCACGGGGGACTTCAAACACTCCAAATCGGGTGCTCTCGAAAGACATGGTCGTGTCGGTCATCGCCTTCAGGCGACCATTCAAAAAATCACCGCTGCGCATGAGGATACGAAAGATTCCCTCTTCAGGTTTGGCTGCTTTACTTGCAGGAAGTTTTACACTGGCGAGATAAGACAATTCGATTTGCAGCGGATCAGTAAACATTGGCGATTGCCACGTGAGTACTTTGTCGTCCGCTTTCAGCAGTTTCCCGGAAAGGCTGTCACCATTTTTCCACAGCAACGTTGCGTCGTCGGCATTCGCGGGCAACCATACGGTTAGCAACAGCAGCAGTGTGCGAGCAAATGTTCGTGTCATTCTGTTTGCAATTCCACAAAAACCCATGGCGAGACGGCGAGCGGGGGATGTCAATCCCCTGATTGTTTTCCCGATGGCATCATCAAATCAGGGGACTCACGTCCCCCGCTCGCCTGTCACCGTTCATAGATCGGCAAGAAACGATAATTCAGCGCCATTGCCAGCAACGACATTGACGTTCCATAACCTGGTCCCATTTGACTTTGAAAACTACCGTCATCGCTCTGCAAATCTTTCAGTTGTCGTGCCGTCTTCAGATTCCATTTGTTCCAGGATTCAAAGTCGCCCTGAAACAATGCCTGAGCTGTGTAGTAGCGATAGTATTCGGGATAATTGTATTCATCCTGTTCCAGATTGCCTGAAACACGTTCTAGCACAGCTTTGTACTCCGCCAGATTTTTACGCTTCCCGATCGCAAAGACCAGGGCTGCAATCGACTTCAGATTATTTGACCCACCACCGCCGATTCCGGAGTATCCGACTTCGCCGCGATTTGTGGTCATGGATTTGAAGTAGTCCAGAGCTTTATCAATGCCGTCGTCCGGAACTTTGATGCCCGCATTGCGTGCGGCCAGTAGTCCCATCAGAACGGCTCCGGAAACAGAAGTATCCGCGTCCGTTGCTTCGGGTGAATAACGCCAGGCGTTCCATTGATTATTCTTTTGCGAAGTGATGGTCGCGCGGACGGCGAGTTCAAGGGATTTTCCGATGGTGCGGTGACTTGCCGTGTTGGTGTCGCCGTCCCATAAAGAATCTTCGTCGAGGACTCCGTAGACTTCGGCCATGCCGAGCATCGCGAAGCCGTGCTGGTACATGCTGCCGTGGCCACCACCACCAAAGAAGCCTGTCGATTCGCTTTGACTTTGAATCATGCTGCGGACGGCTCGACGGATATTTTCGCTGTATGGGCCAAAGTTCGGATCTTCGCCGCTGGCAAGAAACGCCATGACGCACATGCCATTGATGCCGGGACCACTATAACCGACGCTGGCGTCCCAAGTGCCTTCCGGCGACTGGTTACTGGCGAGCCATTCAAGACCGCGTTCGTAGATGAGTTGCACCTCCTGAGGCACATCGGTGCCGAAGCGGATTTGTGCGTCCTGGGCGAAAACAGCAGTTGAAACCAATTCAATCGCGGCGATTGACAATACGACATTGAGCGTTCGCATTACAAATACACCTTATAGGTAATCACCGTTTCACATGCAGACTCCAAAACCGCAATTGCCTGTTCGCGCCGCACTGACGGGAATTGGGCCAGGAACTCGGGCAAAGTTTCTCCACCTTCCAGATATTCGAATAGCGAACGCACCGGAACGCGAGTTCCCACGAAAACCGGTTCGCCGCTGAGAATCTCAGGATCGCTTTGGGTTACGCCGTGTAGTGCTTGCATGGTGCTCCTCTCTACTTTCGATTCTCCAGTGCATTAAAGAACGCATCAATCCCATCACGGAACTCAGCTGGTACCTGATCGTTAGTTGTGCCGGTCGATTGCTGAACTCCCCGAGCCTCGATCTGAGCCAGGGGATCAGCACCAGGGCCGTAGAGTTCCAATGCGACACGGTCCGTATCGCCAGTTCCGCCGCCGCCTGGATCTGATCCGCCACCACCGCCACCTTTGGGGTTCGCTCGCTTGGCAGCCAGAAGCAATTCGATTGCCTCCGTTTCCGCTGCGATTGCTTCACGGCCCGTGTCCGGACGACCCAGGATATTTGTCGCATCGTTCATCGCGACACTGGCCGCCGTTAGCATCTGAATTTCTTTGCCAAACTTCTGAGCGCCCAGTGGCAACGCCTCGATATCACTGACAACATTCAAGGTGCGATCATAAAGTTTACGTTGAGTTTCTGACTGTCCTTCGGCCTTATCCTTGTAAGTGATGGTTTCGATTTTCTCTCGGACTTGTTCCAGCGAGCGGGTTTCCTCACGGAGATCCATTTCGCCTTCTAATATTCGCATAACTTCGAGTACAACGGATGGCGGCAAACTGTCGCCTTTGGAACCTTTTCACGTCCCACACTTCGAAGCGGAGACTAATTCCTCTCCCCACCGATCAAGTGTATCTCCCCAATATTCGGCCCTCGCAATCGAATCGCCGCTGCGATTGTTCCGAACGCGGCCACTCAGGTCGTCCAGTTTCTTGACGACCTGCAACTCCTGCATCTCTTTCAGAATCCGCAGGAATTTTTCTTCTTTGCGACGATCGTAATAGGCTTCCAGATCGTCCTGAATATCTCGCACCTTTTGACTTTGAGCCGTCTCGCGATCTGCAATTCGCACAGATTGATCTTTGACTCGCTGATCGAGAGATTTTTCAGTCAAACCGAAGCCGTCGAACAATGTGCGGTTCAGAGCTGTCGCCACATCGATCTGTTCTCGCGATGCCACCTTGAAGCGTTTAACGAACGTGCTGTTTTCCAGATCGTCCATAATCTTCTGCAAATCTTCGCGGACCTTTTCGAATTCCGCCAGCAGGTCCGTTTGTTCCTGCACTGCCTCTTCGACCTTCTCTTCAGCCGGAGTTTCCGCACTCGTCTTGTCGTCCGGCGGCGGTCCGCCCTGAAGCACGGTCGTCGGCAAACCGAATTTCGGGCTGCCAGGTTTCTGCGGTTCAGCTTTTTCGGCAGTCGCAGAATTCTGTTTGTTGAATCCGGATTCTGTATCCGTCAGTTTTGGCACGGCTGGCTGGGGTGGATCGGACTTCTTTGTTTCGTCGCCCGGCTCTGCTTTTTGCGTGCCTTTGTTGTTCCCCGCCATCGGGCCGGGTTTTTGGTTTGACTTAGCGCTGGCTATCGACTTCTTGCCCGGTGCCTTTGCTCCCTGCTTCAGAAGGTCGGCCACTGACGGCATGCGGTTGTCAGCGAT
>JANOZG010000603.1:0-13003 GCA_031429275.1 Planctomycetota bacterium | reverse complement strand
TGTGGTTTTTCTGAGAAGCCTCAGGACCGAAATGTTTATACGCTGAATCAGCATATTCAGCGACTGGCATCGCTCGTCAGGCTTCTTGATCTGCAACGCATCACTCTCTTCGGCCACGACTGGGGAGGCGCGATTGGCATGGGCTGCGCAGGCCGCCTTGCTGATCGATTTCAACGATTCGTCCTGATGAACACAGGAGCGTTTCACAGTCAGGCGATTCCTTTTCGAATCTCACTCTGTCGCATACCCCTGCTGGGAAAACTAGGCGACCAGGGATTGAACCTGTTCGCCCGAGCTGCACTCACGATGGCCGTTGAAAAGCCGCTCACCGCCGCCGCGCGAGCTGGGTTTATTGCACCGTATGATTCATGGAAAAACCGCATCGCCGTGCATGAGTTCGTCCAGGATATCCCGCTGGATCCATTGCATCGCAGCTATTCCACGCTGACGGAAGTGGATCAGTCACTGGCAAAGTTTCGGAAGCATCCGACGCAGCTGATCTGGGGAATGAAAGACTGGTGTTTTACTCCCGGTCAGTTTTTGAGTGAATTCCGTCGCCGCTTTCCGAATGCACAATCGCTGGAACTTCCAGACGCGGGGCATTATGTTTTTGAAGACGCTGCGGACGAAGTTCTGAAACAGGCGCGGCTGTTTCTGAAGAGTTGACTCGTGATGACAAAATCCGGCAGAATCCGCTGAACTCCGTATCCAAAATTAACTCGACAAAAGGCGATGCCTGACCGGAATTCCCATGACCGTAGAACATGTGCTTGTCATCCCCACACCCGTTTTTCATCAGGTTGGGCACTTCCAGGGTTTTTGCGGCGACATTGATCGCTATCTGGACGTTATTCTGAATCCACAGCACGCCAGTTATAGGCCTCGCCCGGAAATGGAGCAGGATCCAACATTCAAGCAATTGATTCCATATTGCGTGTTTCGCTGCAATGGTGAGGTTTTTTACTACCAGCGTGGAACAGCTCAAGGCGAAGCGCGGCTGCATGCAAAGCGATCGGTCGGAGTTGGTGGCCATGTCTCGACGCTCGATCTGGCTGGTGAACTCACGCCGTATCTGGAAGGAATGAAGCGAGAAATTGAAGAAGAAGTGGAGATCGATACTGCGTGGCGGGAAAATTGCGTGGGCCTGATCAACGACGATGAAACAGAAGTTGGAAAAGTTCACCTTGGCATCGTTCATATTTTTGATTTAGACAATCCCAAAGTTCGAGCGCGTGAAAAGTCGATGATAAACGCAGGATTCGCACCTCCGTCAGAATTGGTGCGCCAAATTGATGAATTTGAAACGTGGTCCCAGATCTGTATTAAGTACCTCGCAGAGCTGGAAAATCAGTGAAAACGCGAATTCCGAAACGAAACGCGTGTTGAGCTGAGGTGAGTACCACGGCGTTCGGCCCCTGGCGAAACGGATTCGCATGAGACCGAGTGACCTCAAAGGCATCACCTTACTTCGGCAATTTCTGCCGTTGAAATTCAAGGGAGTGAACGATGAAAACGTTAAGTGCTGTACTGCTGCCAGCACTGCTCTTGGCTGGTGGCATGTGGATGACTGTTTCCGCTCAGGAAGAAAAACCGGAAGTACTGCCCGCGCCACAGCCTGGTCAGGTTTCTGAAACTGAGCTGGGAGAAATCCTGGCAACCATTGGTTTGAAGCCAACCAAGACAGAGCAGCGTTATGACTTCGCTTTCAAGACCAGCTACCGTGGCGAAGAATGGAAGTTTTCCATGTCCGCCGTATTAAGCCGCAACGGTGAGTCTCTGTGGGTGATGGCATGGCTGGATCAGATTCCACAAACGGCCGGTGAAGTGCCTCGCACAGCCTTGCTGCGATTGTTGGCTGCCAATGACCGCATGGGTGAAGGCAAATTCTTCGCTTACATTCCAAACAACAAACGCTTTGTATTGCAACGCGTCGTGGCGAATCGCGACATGAACAACAAGAAAATCATGGAACTTCTGCAGGATCTTGCTGCCAGCGTGGCGGATGAATATCCAACATGGTCGGTTGCCAACTGGACGCCCAAGGCTGATCAGCAGGTGGCTGAAGATGCTGGCAGCGGTCGAGGTGTCCCTTCGAACCCAGCAGCTGCAACTCGCTCGGGAGCACCTGCTAACGTTAAGACTTCTGAAGCCGGAACGAAGTTTGACGGTAAATCCGTCAACTGAGCCAGTTAGAAGAGTCCGGGGTTCCGCTATTCGATTCAATTAAACGCAAGGCCTGACCGTTCAGCAGACGGTGAGGCCTTGTTGTAATTCGTAACTCGACTCTGGAGAGTCGAGTTACGGTCTGTTCGTTAAATCCACGGAAATGACTGGAGACTGAATTGGACCTTGGCATTTACGGCAAAGTGGCCGTTGTCACCGGCGGCGCAAGTGGCATCGGAGCGGCCACGGTAAGGATGCTGGCCGAAGAAGGTTGTGGCGTTGCTGTCTGGGATCTTGCCGCGAACGGTGTCGTCGTTGGTGCTGAAGCCATTCAAACTGTTGACGTCACAAGTCTCACAGCAGTTGAGTCCGCATGGCGCACGACAGAAGAGCAATTGGGCCCCATTGACATTCTGGTTCATGCAGCGGCGATTGGATCAGGGCATTTCGGTTTTCCGTACACTCGAGTTCCTGTTACGGCATGGGAACGAGTACTGCGTGTGAACATTCTGGGAATGACGCATGTCGCGCACGTTGCCGGACCGGCGATGCAGTCGCGTGGCAAAGGTGCGATGGTTTTTCTTTCCAGCGTGGCCGGGCAGATGGGATCGCAAACCGATCCACCGTACAGCGCAAGTAAAGCCGCCAATATTAATTTCGCCCAATGCATGGCAAAAGATCTCGCAGCATCAGGCGTTCGCGTGAACTCTGTCTGTCCGGGGATGGTAAAAACACCGCTGAATGAATCGGTCTGGAAATCATGGAACGATCAACAGCCTGCTGAGAAACAATTGTCCTACGACGAATGGGCAACCTTCAAGATTAATCAGGTTATTCCACTACGACGATGGCAGCAGCCGGAAGACGTCGCTGCTATGATCGTGTTCCTGTGCAGCGCACGGGCGAGCGAAGTGACTGGCCAGACAATCAACGTCGACGGCGGCTGCGTGATGCATTGGTGAGCAGAGCGGCGTTCGTTTCTCCGGCGGCGCATCGAGCTTCCAATCGTTCGTGTCCGCTGCGTGAAGCGCTGCCAGCGGAGCGAGCGCTGTGAATGCCACAATGAAAACGGTGCGATGCATTGGTCGTGACCTTTGTTGTTTTTCTGCTTGCGGTCAGAATAGAGGTGATTCGCCATCCAGTTTATCGGGGTGGTTCTCGGGCATCCGCACTATCAAGCGGAGTGTAAAGGCCTGAAATCCAACGGGGTAAACTCGGTGGCGAAGGACATTAAGGCACCCAGACGAACTCACTGATATTGACAACGCTCCAGACGACGTCTTCGTAGACTTCGCGCCACTCGGGACGCAAACGTGGATCAGCAGGCGATCCTGACCGAGCACGTTCCTCAAGCTGCAGAGCGATGGTCGTGGATTCGGGGCTCAGGTGATTCGACCATGTGACGGCTGGCAGCGGCTCATAAGGCACGGGCGTTAAAACCTCGTCCGCTGGAAACAAGCGATGGTCAAACCCCGCCGCCAGCGCGATGGCCAGCGGCGCGCGTTCAGAATCGCTCGGCAAGCGACTCAGATACCTCAGGAAAATGCTGTTGACGAGTTCTTCCGCAGACGTGGCATGAACCGCGATTTCAGCGAGCCCGCTGCCCTGAGTTGCACGAGTCAACAGCACTGAGGCTGTGCTGTTGGCAAGCACACCCGGCTGCAGAACATTTGCAGCGGTTTCGCGATCAGTACCAGGATTCTGACGCGAACCACTCCAGCCAAAAGCTTCCATGATATCTGCGATGGCTCGCGCGCGGGGCAGGCCGAGACTCGGGCGATCACGTTCATTCGCAAGGCTTGCCAGCATCCATGCTCGACGAGGGACGCCGAGCGTCAGACGATTTGAAGCAGGCCGCCGAGCGTCCGGGTCGAATGTGAGTTCTTCGACGTCCAGTTCCTGACCTGCGGCGGAACAAAGGGAATCAACAACTTGCTCCGCTGACATTCGCCTCCGATCCGGCGCGACGAAGAAACGCAATTCCGGCGTTGTCGCACGATTCGTTCCGGTTGCCGCACGCTGATAAACATCCGATGTCATAATCAACCGCGCCACATGCTTGATGTCGTATTCATGCGTGATGAATTCCTGTCCAAGCCATTGCAGCAATTCCGGATGACTTGGCGCATGCCCTTCCCAATCATCAGGCGGTTCGACGATACCGGCTCCCATCAATCGTCGCCAAACACGGTTGACGACGACCTGCGAGAATCGTGTGTTTTGCGGTGCCGTGAGAAGAGCCGCCAGTCGTTCACGCGAGTTGTCCGGCGAATGCATCAAAGCGGTGAGCGACTCATCCTCGAGGCTACCGGTAACTTCAGCAAATGGCCAGGCCGGTGCCACCGTTTCATCCGGCTTGAGTGTGACTTTGATAAGTGACTGGCGTTGTTGTTTGGCGAAAAAGGCGTCCGGCACGCGGCTGGTCACTGGAACCGTGACTGATTTTTGTTCAAACATCGCTGCCAATGAATAGAGATCTCGTTGCTTCGTGCTGTGGTACGGCGAATCGTGGCAACGAGCGCACTGAAGTTCGATTCCCAGAAACGCACTCGCAACGATTTGTCCTTTCGCTGCAAACGGAGCGTCGTTGTTTGCTGCAATGCCGAAACCGGCGCTGCCGCCTTCGTGCTTGCTTCCGCGGAGTAAAATTAATTCGGTGACGATACGATCCATAGACTTGCCGTCGCGAAGTGCGTCGTACAAGAACCAGCGAAACGGTCCGGTGGTGTTCAAACTGGCGTTGATCAGAGTTGGGTTTTCTGCCAACACATCCTGCCAGTAACTCACCCAGTGATCAGCCCAGCGTTCATCTGCCAAAAGGTGGTCAATCATATCGGTTCGTTTATCCGGCGACTGATCAGCGACAAAGGCCCGGATGCTCTCTTCGCATGGCGGCACACCAATCGTGTCCAGCGAAACGCGACGCAGAAAGGCGGCGTCTGTCAGGACTGGCGGTGCGACAATGTCCTGTTCTGTCACCGGCGGTGCGGGCCATTTGGCTCCGTCATTGATCCATGTTTCAAGAGTCGTGATGTGTTCCTGCTTCAATCCATCGCCACCCGGCGGCATTTTCTCTTCGGCATCGTGTGACCGAATACGACGCATGAGTTCGCTCTCGTCCGCGTTGCCGGGAACCACCGCAGATGATTCTGAATCACCGCCCTTGATGGCTGCTTCCCGTGAATTCAGGAGCAAACCGCCATTGACTTTGTCGCCGTGGCAGCGAAAGCAATTGTCACGCAGGATTGGCAGGACGTTATCGTGAAATGCGCGAGCTTCGGCGATCGGTGTTGTCCCGGATGCTGTTACGGCCCGCTGTGTTTTGGCGGCAAGAAAAGCATCGATCGGATTGGTGGCCGCGTGCTGTCCTGCAGGCGATTGCGGTACTGTCGCTGACGGATGCTGTGCGGCCCATTGGTGGGCGAAGTCGTGCCGCATTTTCCAGAACTCGTTTTGACTCACCGCTGCCGACCGACGGTTTGCGTCGTCAAATTGCTGCAGGGATTCTTCCAGTCGCGCGAGTGCCGGAATAACCTCAGCATCTGTGAGCGGAATTGACTGAGAAGGGGTCGGGTTCAACAGCATGAATGCCGCACCGTCGCTGGCTTCCACGGCGACACACGTTTCCCCTGGGTCAGTACGAAACGCTTTGCCACCGACGATCGATTCCAGGACAACTCTGCATGTTCCACTTTGGCTGACCGTTGCTTCGCCAATGACTTCCTGCTGACGATGTTCGGCAATCCGCGCGCCGGCGAAAGGAGCATCGGCAACCGGCGTCATCGGTTCTTCGCCGCTTGGCGAGCCGGGCAGAGGTTTGCTTTTTGCGATCAGTTGACCATCGACCCATAGACGACTGAGTCCGCGAACCCGCATCAAAAATCGGTGTTTACCGGGAGTCAACGGAACATCGGCCGCCAGTCGCATCAGTACGGGCGGTTTCCAGTCCTCGCGAATGCCCCATTCGTCAAAGCGTTGCGGCAAACGGTCAAGCAGAAATGTCTCCGTGTTCCAGCGAAGCGTTTCGACGGGTACTGTCTCATCCGTATTCAACCAGCGATTGTGTTCGGGCAGGCCTTCGTGCAGTGATATGAGCGTGTTGCCAGTAGGAATTTCGCCAATGTCGGGCATGACCTCAGGAGCTGGCTGCACAACAACTTCTTCACCCACGCGACGAAATCGCGTGAGCATGAATTTGTCATCAACCGCTTCGCGATAGACGGCGATGGCATCCAGCGATCCGCGAAAACTGTTTCCTGCCGCGCCGCCGCGTGATGAACCAATCCAGATGGCATCATCATCAACGACTGGAGCTTCGGTCGTCGCGCCACCCATGTCCCAATCGCCGGGCTGCGGCTTTCCGTCGATCCAGCCGCGAATGCTCTCGGGCTCACCAAACTTGTAGGATACTGCGACGTGATGCCAATACTTGCCGGGCGTGAATCCGCCTTTGGTGGTCCAGCGATGCCAGTGTTTGTCGGAGTTCCCTTTTCCGCGAGCAGGAACTGTTGCAAACAAAAAACTGATGCCCGCTTTACCTTTGGTTTCCCGAACACGCAGCGCCCAATTCTGATTGTCAGCGGCGAATCCGGCGGATCCTGTGCGACCTTTTCCGATCACATACACGTTCTCTCCGCCGCTTAGTGAATCAACCTGAACCCATGCTTCGAGTGTAACGGCATCACCGTTCGTAAAATCATACGGACTCTGTACACCGGCATCGTCGAAAGAAAAGTACGCTCCTTTGCCATCGAGTCTTATGGCCGTGTTATCAGTCGCAAAATCGGGATATTCTGGTGACCGAGGTCCCGGCGCATCTCGCAATACACCACCGTGTGGCTGGAGCGGTGATGCCTCTTCCTCACTAAAATCCCATCGTGCGATCGGGGTGATTTCGTCAGCAGGAACAGTCGAAATGAATGCCGCCATCACTATCGACATGATCGCTGGCTGGTATCGAATGCGACGTTTTATGAAAGGCATCTATGAATCTCAGGGCAGGATTCTATCGTGTTAGCACGGGCCCTGATTATGGACGACGTCCATGGGACAATCAATCCGCAATGTCATTCGCGATTCGGTACCGGTAAAGTCCCGCTTCTTCCCGGACAATTTCTTTTTTACGGCAGCAAAGAAAGGGACAGACTGCCGACTGCAGTGCGAATTGTCTTACGTCGGATTTCTTTCCTGGTACCGCGGGACAGGTCAGAAAAGACGTCGTTCTTGCGGGCGAAGAATTCCCCTGGAATGAAAGCTCACACGAACACTTTTTGCAATCGTCCGGCGGACGGAATTCCTGAGATCAGGGTTAACACCAGCCGTCTGTTCTTACACGTTCAATGGCGATCGAACACAGTTGCGGCCTGCAGCTTTTGCGGCGTACATGTGTTCGTCTGCACGTGACAACAGGTCATCGACGGTGCCTTTGTTCGACTCGTCGACAGTCATGACTCCAAGACTGCATGTAATTTCCACCGGACCAGCCTGCGTGCTGAACGGGGTCGAAGATACAGTCAGACGTATTCGCTCTGCGATTCGTACAGCGTCCTGCAAATCCGTTCGCTCCGAAATCAAAACAAACTCCTCGCCGCCTAATCGACACAGCGCATCGTCGCTGCGGAGCACGTTGCGAACGCGTTCACTAAAGACCCTGAGGACCTCGTCACCCACAAGATGTCCCCAGGAGTCGTTGACCTTTTTGAAGTAGTCGATATCCATCATGACGACCGACAGGCTTTGCTGCGTGAACTGGCAGCGGGCAATCAACTTCTCCAGCATCGACATCAGATAACTGCGATTGAAGGCACTGGTCAGCGGATCGCGAGTCATCAGTTCATGCACCACGGCGTGGTATTGAGCCTCTTCATCCATTGCGGCCATAAACTTCAGGATTGTGCCGCCTAACCGTATGTGTTCGCCGCCCTTTAAGCGACGTCGGTCACGCAGCAATTTGTCATCGACAAACGTACCGTTGCGGCTTCCCAGGTCCACCACGCAGTAACCGGACTCTTCCTGCTCAATCGCCGCATGACTGCGAGATACAGCATTATCATCCAGTGTGATGTCGCAGCAAGGCTCGCGGCCAATCAGCGTTCGCCTGCTGTTCAGGCGAAACATATCCGCTTGCGGAGTCGCTGGAAAAATCTGCAGTAAACAGCCTCGACTCGATTTGTGTTCTACGGCTTCGAAAAAACGGAATCCTTCGATCTGCGTATCGGCGAGCGAACGTTTCTCTTCCGATTTACGAGGACTCTGCTTCACTGAAAATCCTACGCGACGATGTGCCGTCGTTCTGTTCCGGAAGATGACGACGTACCAAGTGGCAGTTCACGATCCTGCCCATCGGCGTAAAGCACCAGCGTTACTTCGTTGCCGACAATATTATAAAACATTTCGTCGGCGAAGGCCCGCATCATCATCAACCCACGTCCACTGGCGAGCATCAGTTCAGGGTCATTCAGCCGCTCAAACGCGGCCGCGACATCGAAACCTTTCCCATCATCATGAATTGTCAGCCAAAGACCAAATTCACTGACAAGTTCTGTTATCTCCACGCTTCGCTTGCACCATGGAGAAAGCTGTTCTCGTTCCGCAGCCAATTCGACGAATCTCGAGGACCCGTCTTCCTTGAGGTCAGAACTTAGTTCCAAGTTCCCGTGATAGAAGGCATTATTAAGAGCTTCTTCCAATGCCATGCAGAAATGGTTTTGGCGTGTTTCGCTGACCACATGATAGTCTGTCAGCCCTCGCATTAGTCGTTCACGCAACTGCCCGATCAGACGACAGCACATGGGTGCCTTCAGCTGAGCCAATCGTACATGCTGCGATTGCATGACAACTTCTTCGGTGATTGATGCATTATCTGACATCGGAGAAACTTCCCTCAGCCACAATACGAATCCACTACGAGAAACACCTTGCCAGTCTTTGGAAGAATCAGAGTTTTGACAAACTGTTTGCACCGCTGCAAACGCTTTCGACGAAATTTGTTCCGGAATTTGGGGGAATGCTGAGGCGGGGTCGACAATGATGAAATTCGACGACTGCCGGATCTTGTCACCCACGTGGGTCCACATTTCATCACTGACATGGCTGACTACATTTGCAGTGGATGTCAGCCTGCAAAGCACATGGATTTCCTGAAAAAAACTTGCCCGATTTGAAATGACGCAAAAAGTTACCACGATTTGGAGGCCTCGGCCACGGAAGCTTACAAACTAAGTGTTTCACTGAGGAAAGAGGTTTCTTGCCTCTTAAATCAAAAATAACACTATCCCACGCTCTTCTTTATGTCGTCGGTTTTTTTAGTTTGCCACTTTCTTCGGAATCGCCCAAGTGCTGGCCCAACGACCAGGATCTGAGTACTTTGCCAGAATTTCCGCCTGCGCGGCACTTCTGAGCATGCCACTTGCCCTCCCATGGCGGCAGCAGCCCGGATATTAAAACTAATACGAACAAGTGGCGCATTCCCGATGTTCGGCAAATCCGGCCAGCCATTAGGGTGATGTTTTGACTAGTCAACTTGCCAGGATCGACGCCCGAAAGCAATCGAGGTTCAATGGCAGGTCTTGATGATTGCAATCCTTGCAGCGTCTGCGATCCGATCGATAAGATTCTGTGACCAAGATGTCGATGGCGACGTTTACTGATCCTTCCGTGAATCAGGTTCTTGCAATTGCCGGTGAGTGCTCAACATGGCGCGTTCTGACGATTTGAAACTTCTGCACCAATACACACAAAGCATCAGTCTCATTCGGCATATGCTGGCGGTTGAGGCGGCCTTGCGTGCTTACGCTGTTCAATTCGCAGAAGACGTGGACAAATGGGGCTCCGTTGGCCTCATGCATGACTTCGACTACGAACGCTGGCCAGATCCGCCCGACCACCCTTTGCAGGGGGCGAAGATTCTAAAGCAGCATGGGTATCCCGACGACGTTATCTATGCGATCAAATCGCACGCGGATTATCTCACCGACTGTCCACGCATTTCACGGCTCGACAAGACACTTTACGCCTGCGATGAACTGTGCGGGTTCATCGTCGCCTGCGCCCTGATGCGTCCGGGCCGTCTGGAAGGCATGGCACCGAGCAGCGTTCGAAAGAAGATGAAACAGCTCTCTTTTGCTGCCGCTGTCAATCGCGACGATATTACTGGTGGAGCAGCTGATCTGGGCGTCGATCTCAACGAACACATCGCTTTTGTCATTGCTGCACTGCAACCGATCGCTGCAGAACTGGACCTTGTTCCCGAGGCCAAAGTGACAGGCGACGCGTAGGACTCGGCGCGGGCTTCGCCGCAATTCTCACGGCGTCAAATTCAGGCGAGCCCACACTTCCGGGAGTCGCGACTGAATCAGATTCCGAGTGGAGACGGGCAACAGCGATATCTGCATCGGAACGCAAATGGTATCTTCGACCCCGAGTTTTCCGGGTTGACGACCGTACTTGTAATCATAATCCAGAGATCCGTCGGCTTTTGTCTTCGCTTCCGGACGTTTCGTGTTAGCGACAGACACAAAGAACAAATCGTTCGCCGAACTGACGTCGGCAACCGGCTTGGTGAATAGCTTCTGTCGAGCCATCTCACGGAAGAGTTCTTTCGCTGTCATCTCCGCCGGGTCTACGACGGTAATGCTGTCGGCGATCACAGATTCAAACGGCCGATCACCATTCTTTTCATAAGCTCGCACGTGAGCGAACGCATCCAGTATGTCCTGCTTGACAAGCGGGAAATGCGTACATCCCAGGACGACAGTATCGATCGCTGAGTCTTTGCCTGACGACTTGTGATTCAGCGCCAGAGTAGCGACATCGTACCGAACATAGTTGGCTACCGAGTTCAGACGGATCGACTCAGCGATGTTCTGATCACCATGCAAACCAGCGGGATCAAAGCCATAAACTTCCAGCGCGTCAGCGTCCAATGCTGCGGCTTTATTTCCAGAGGATGGGCCAAGATAAACTCGGGCTGGATCGCTGTTCGAATCAGCAACCAGAATAAACGCAGGATCGCCTTCGATCGCCCCAGCAAGACCGACAGAACCTTGTTGCACGACAACTGGAGCACGTTTGCCTGCCAGGCCAGTAGCGCGACCAATCGCTTTGGGATAAGCGTTGCTGCCGCAAGTGCCGACCGTGGCCAGCACCGCGACGGTGCGTGGTTTGTCGCCAGAATTGATATCTTCCATGACTCCACGCGCGCCAGCTTCGACGACACCGATCACGATCACAGGAATTTTCAACGCTGCTGTGGCCTGCCGGATTTCTTCAAGGCCCCATGCCGTCGCCGTATTGCAGGCGATCACGATGGCTTTGACGGGCGGCTTGTCAAATCGCGGAGCATCGGCTGCCGGGTCTGACCAATACCTCCGCCCCAGCAGGAACGCGGCGTCCTTTAGAATCAACTCCTTCAGGAAGTTCTGTCGATCCACAGACGAGTAGTTTCCGTAAGGCATGTTTGCCTGATCGCCAAAGTAGATGAACCGTTCGTTTTCAAAGTCCTTTCGGCCATCCGGTCCGGGCGAATAGTTGTCGTTGTGGAAAGCGTCGAGAGCCAGGATGGCTTCCTGCACGGTCAGTCCACCGATACCCGAATCAAATACTCCGATGGGCAGATTCCGGATGTCGTTTGACCACGCTGACAGATCGATCGTAAACGCCCTCGTCCCGTCCGGATGCTGCCGAGCATGTTCGACGAAGCCTCGTACTACTTCGGACATTTCGCCCGCTTGCTCAGGCTTCTGAGGGTTTACTTGCGAATCCTGGTGAGCAAAAGCGAAAGCCAGCCAAATCACCGTTGGAATGATGCTCATGATTACCTCACTCATTACGACGTCTCAGATCCGGCCGAATGATACGTTGCATTGCTGGCAGAGAATACACACGCATAAAAAACGCCTGTCAGTACCTGACAGGCGTTGATTTCGGCGAATCAGGGTATCCCCTGAAAGCTTATGGAGAACGGGCCGTTACTTGCCGTCGCCCTTCAGGTCGTCGATTTTGATTTCCATAGTTTTCAAAGCATTGTCGCCCTTCTGCACTTTGACTGCATACTTACGATCCAGATAGCCTTTGCGTTCGTGCCAAACTCGGAATTCGTGTTCGCCGACCGGCAGATTGGGAATCGAGAACTTGCCTTCTTTGTCGGTCACAGCCGCGTATGGATGGTCAACAACCATCCAGTACGCCTGCATCCATGGATGGAAGTCACAAGCGACCTTCAGTGGCAGGGATTCGCTGACTTTGTAGTCGACAGCCAGACCCTTGCCCACGGGTGTCTCCGCTGCAACGAGGACGTTGATCGCCTGATTCTTGAGTGGATAGGTATGCGTGTTGTGGGCGATTGAATCGCTGGAAATCACTTCCACTGTTTGACCACCCAGCACAACCATCGCGTGCGGCGTGAACATACAGCCTTTCTGGTCGAAGATCACCACTGCTGGATCTGGCTTCTTCAGATCCGGATGAATGTTCTTAGGAGCCTTCGCCAAATAGATGAAAACGTTTGCCAGACCTTTGCTGTCTGCATCAATGACCAGATCATCCTTGTAGGTGTCTGCTGCGGCACAAACTGCGGCGTCTTTTACCGGAGCACCCTTTGCATGCAGCAACACAGGAGCGGGGATATCTCCGGTAACTACGACTTGGCCAGATATTGTCCCCCAGTCTGCGGCAATTGCCGATGCGCTGCAGATCAGCATCACACTAGCGGCAAGAATCATCTTCTTCATCTTCAGGGTCCTTTAGGGAATTGTGGAGCTGTCAAAGGCAAGCGCCGGGGACACGGGCTCAAAGCTGTCCGACGGTCAGTGGCGAGAGATCGCGATTGCTGCAGTAACGT
>JANOZG010000602.1:0-7767 GCA_031429275.1 Planctomycetota bacterium | reverse complement strand
AGCTGGCATCAAGATTCCTGATTCCACATGGAAAGGCATTTCATTTTACCTGGACAGCGTCTCCGTGGACGGCAAGGGACGCTACGCGTACGAAACTGAGAAAAAAACGTACTCAATGTCTGTGACATCCATGGCGATACTCAGTCGAATGTACCTTGGCTGGGGCCGCGATGACGGCGACATGCGCGCCAGCATCGCACTCATCGACAAGAGCACATCCACGGAAAACTATTACACCAACTACTTTGCAACACAGGTTATGAAGAATTGGGGCGGACCAGAATGGGACCGCTGGAATGGCCAGCTTCGTGATCAGTTGATCGCACGTCAGGAAACGGATGGTCCCGCCAAAGGCAGCTGGGCTCCACAAGATCGAGCGGATTACAGCAAATCCGGCGGCCGCCTGCTGACTACATGTCTTGCCACACTTACCCTCGAAGTTTACTACCGAAACAAACCGCTACTTTCGGAAATCGCGTCCCCGCCAGCGACCGAAAAGCCTGAAGCCACCGCTTCTCCGAGTCAACCAGAGAACTAAGTGTTGCTCCAACAACAGTTGTCTCCAGTCACCTCGAACACTTATTGATCAAGCGATCCTATGTGATGTTCAATTGAGTCATTTCCGAACATGGATGGACACGTTAGCCGCAATCGACCTGCTATCTGAATCCCAGCCGCTCGAGAATTTCACCAACTGAGACGCCTCGCTGTCTCAATGACCGCAGAGTCTCTGCATCATCACGTTTAGCGAGTCGCCTTCCATGGAAATCGCACATCAATGCATGATGGTGGTATTCCGGAGACTTCAGGCCGAGCAACGCCTGCAGTATTCTTTGAAGATGAGTGGCCTCAAATAGATCTTCGCCACGAGTCACGCGAGTTACTTCCTGAAGGGCATCATCCACGACAACAGCCAGGTGATAGCTGCAGCCAATATCTTTGCGAACCAGAACGACATCACCAAGTTTCTGCGGCTCAACGCGCTGAAGACCACGCCCCACATCAAACCATTCAATATGATCACCGACTTCGGCGACCGCCTGCTCAACATCCAGACGCAGCGCGTAGGATTCACCTCCGATGATTCTCGATTGCCGTTCGTCGTCGGACAAACTACGACAGGTTCCGGGATATGCGGGGCCTTCGAGGCCATGCGGAGCTCCGCCCGCCGCTTCAATTTCTTTTTGAATATCCTTCCGCGTGCAAAAACAAGGGTACAGCAATCCTCGATTTCTCAGGTGTTCAGCGGCCGCAGAATATTCCTTCAAGTGTTCGGACTGTCGTCGTACCGGCAGTTCCCATTCAATGCCTAACCACGTCAAGTCTTCATAGATGGCTTGCTCAAATTCGGGGCGGCAGCGAGTAAAATCGATATCTTCGATCCGCAGCAAAAAACGACCGCCGCTTTTTCGAGCTGCTTCAAATCCAAACAATGCGGAATACGCATGACCTGCGTGAAGGTGTCCCGTTGGACTGGGAGCAAAACGGGTCGTAAGCATTAAAGACATAACCACTCAGTGCTGCTGAACCACGAATCTGGCTCGCAGTTATGTTAAAAGTCGCCATCGCCCAGGATAGTTTGTGAAACAACGCGGCTCGAATTTGGACGAGCGCCCGCAGGTGATATAATCCGCTTATAAACAAGCAGGTCTATGCCGTCACTGATAAACCTCGTTGATCCATCGCAAAACGCTGCGCTGACGCCACCCGGATGGTTTGAACTCGGCCATGGGCTGCGGCCTTCATTGCCGTCGCGTGCACCATTGATTTTGCTTTTTGGAAAAACAGGATCAACGGGCGGATTTTGAAAGTATGACGGGCCAGCGCGATTCACACGTTGAATCGGAAGCACAAATGTGCAACTTCGCGCGTCTGGATCACCCCACATCTGGGACGGGCTCGCGAGACCTCCAGCGTGCAGATTCTCTGTTAAAAGGAGTGTTTGACTTTGTCCGTCGTAAATCTCGTTCAGTGAATGGCTTTGGTTTCGTTTTGCGGAAAATCTTCCTTTGTTACGATGGACTACCTCACGCCACATCACGCCAGAACGATGCGTCAAATCATCGTCTTCATCGTCGCCGATCGTACCGTTGCCGTTCCAGTCAATTTTAACATTGTCGTGTTCGTGATAGTTGCCGTTGGAATTTCCCCACCCGCTGGTTCTGTTCAATTCCACCAGCGAGTCAATGCCGGCATAGCCTGCGTTCACAACATAACTTAAAGCGCCAGCACGTTCATTTGCACTATCATCATCAGGACACGTGAGGACTTTCAAGTTGGACGTCTTGATGAGATTGTCATTTACGCCGTTGCTGTGTCGCAAGTTAAAATCCCAGCGGTCATACAAATCACGTTTGTCAATAAACGGCAGAATCTCAATAACCCAGCTCCAAAGAGCCGCAGGCTGAGTCGATGACGCACTCGTCGCGATGTCATCTCCCCAAGTGCCGTACGCCGGAAGCTGGCTCCTTGCACTTTTAGCAGCGTAACCATGAATGCCCAGGGCAATTTGCCGCATGTGATTCAGGCATTGAGTCCTCCTTGCCGCAGCTCGCGCAGACTGAACGGCAGGTAGAATCAATGCCATGAGCACTGCAATGATCGAAATCACGACAAGGAGCTCAATCAGCGTAAACGCAGCACGAGTGGCTCTAAAATAATGAATTGACTCTGGCTTTGATTGGCGCAACTGCATGAGACGACATCCTGAAGGATGATTTCGGTATTCCTGTTGAGAGCGTTTCCACCGATTATTCAAAAGGGGGTTCCAAACTTCTACCTTCGCACACAAATCTTAATGGGTTCGTAATGATCTTTCCCTGCGAAAGAAACTTCACACAAACTTTGGCACCGCCGCAAACTACCGAAATCCGGGAAGTGAAAAACAGGATCTGTCACCTGTGTCGATACAAAACATGCCGTTCAATAAAGATATTGGACGCCTATCCCGTTTGGAAATCGTAAGAGGGGGGAATACCCTCTCAGCCGATCGCACTGCGAATGGGCTGCAGATTGTTGGCGAGGTTCCTCAGCTGGCTTGTTTCTTATCTCGTTTTGTTGATTGTGGATTCAGAAACTGGAATCGAACAACTGAAGAAGGCGAATCCTGGAGGGATGGCAAGAGAGCGGGAGCGAGCCGCTCGAATAGCCTCGGAAAATCGTGCGCGTGAGTTGGAGGAGGAACTCCGCCGACTCAGAGGACGAGAGGTTTGTTCACAGACACCTGTTATTCAACATCAATCTGCTGTACGAAAATTTGCACGTCATCACTGATCTTTGATTCCCAACAGCAGATGGCTGCGGCTGCAAAGTTCGACGACGTAACGACGATCGGATCGCGGGCGTTGGTTGCAAGTTTTTGCGGCTGATGAGTCCCAGGTTTACGGATCATCAGGTCACCTTCTCGGCCGTTGGTCCACACTACGACAGAACCTTTTTTGGTTCCCGCAATCCATGGTTGCTGTCCACGCCCTAACAGGACTTCGGGAGTTGCTGTATTTGTGGCAAGATAGACTTTGTCGTCGCGACGCCATGCGGTTTCGATCGTGCCGTCGGCAAGAACTGCCAACATTCCGCCGTCCATCGGGCAGGCATCAAGAGGCCATGTTCCGTGGCCAAGCTTTTCTGCAGTGGTGAATGATTTTCCGTTGTCCGTTGAAGACATCACATACATATCGCGATTCCCGTTCAACAGGTTGCGAAACATGATCACCAGCTTTGTTCCGTGAACGATGACCGATGGATGGCAACATTCGCAAACACTTCCGTCAGGAGATTGATACACGCGGATATTTGGTTCCCATGTTTTGCCACCATCAATCGAACGCGCAGCATAGATTTCAGATTTCCTGAAGCGCAGGTCAAGCCAAACGCACCACAGAGAGCCATCCTCTCCCGACGCCATCGCATGCAGTCCTTCGCGAGCGGAATCGGCCTTATCGTTGACTCGCACAGGACCCAGCCATGTTTTGCCAGCGTTCATGGATCGCCATGCAAGGACATCGCCGTCTTTTCCTTTGCCCTGTTTTCCACCAATAGCAGTCACGACAATTGCATTTTTTGTTGCGGCGATTCGTGGACCACGCCGCATACCCAATGACATGTTGGGAAACTCAAATGCATTTGCTGGTTTTGCAAATGTTGAACCACCGTCAGTTGAATTCGCGTACTGGACCGTGTTGCCGACGCCGAATACGAGGTGGACGCTTCCATCATGACCAATCACGGCCTGCGGCTGCTTTGGAGTTCTTTCGCCGTTGCCAGAAGCAATGACAGTTGGACCGGCTGCGTGAGAGAATAAAGCACCGGTAGCCAGCAGAATTGCTGATGTCATGAAGTAAATGATTGCTCGCATTTCAAATCTCCCGGCGTAGAAATATTAACGGTACAGAAACATTGGAGGAACTGGAGGAAAATGTGCAAAGCGAGCATCGGCTGTGAACATCTGCCTGTCAAAACCTGAATCAGAACTCATTCGAAATCAGGTATCACCAAATCAACAGGCTCTACGTTCTTCGTTACGAATTCAGGTTGATCGGGGCAGTTGAAAGTCGCTGTCATCCACGGACGCTACTTTGGGGATTCGCTGTTTTCGGCTTTCAGTTTGGCGACGATTGCCAGAGTTTCTTCAGGATTTTTCATCGCAGCAGATTTGCAGCCGCCGCAGCAGATAAAGACGGCCTCCCCGTTGATATCGAGTTTGATCGGCGCTCCCATGGAACCCAGCAGGCTGCCATTGCTGACGACGCAGAACTTCTGCGCTTCTGCTTCCTTGCGGTCTTCGGGACTCAGCTTTGCCATTTCAGCTGCAACTTCGGACGCTCCGTGGCCCTCATGTGCATCTTCTCCATGCGAGTGGTCACGTGACTCGCTGGTAACTGGTGCCGTTGCAGTATCGGTGGCTACGGGTGCGGACTCTGACTGGCAGCCGGGCAAAAACAGTGCAACGGTGGCAAAACACGTGACGAAAACTGCGGGATTCTTCATCGAAATGCTCCATGTCTTGAAAGGAATTACAGTCGGCGCGTGGATCATGATTTGGACAGACTCAGTACATAAACACCCACCAACATCGTGAAGATGCAAACGGCTTTGGATCGCCAGTTCTTTTCTTTATACATTAGAATACCGGCGACAAAAGCAATGACGACGGACGTTCTTCGCAGCGGTGAGATCAATGAGATTAAAGAACTCTTGTTAAGCAACACGTCTCGTTCTGCAATCGCTGTGAAATAGAGGAAGTCGGAAATCAGAAGCAAAACGGCGATCATCGGAATCGCCCAGCGCCACTGGAATCGTTCCAGTTTTCTACGTCGCATCATCCAGTAAATCATAATGGGTGACATGAAAACGACAAGGTAAATCGAAAACCATGCCTGCACCGTTGATGGTGTCATGCTTTTGTTCTGCAACAGATATTTATCATAAAGCGCGCTGAGGGAACCGAGCAGCGTCGCCAACAGCATGAAGCCAACCCAACGATCTCGATGAAATTGAATGCCTTCACGTCGGCCAACCAATGAGAACGCCCAGAACGAAACCAGTATCACGGCAACTCCCAGCCATTGAAGGGGACCGGGACGTTCGTGCATAAACAGGGTTGCGATCAGAATGGTCCAGAGTGGACTGCTGGCTCTGATGGGTGCCGCGATGGACATCGGCAAATGCTTGAGCGCGAAGGTCGCCAGGATCCATGAACTTCCCGCGATCATTGCCTTCAGAAACAACTGGCCATGCGCGGTCGCTGAGAGAGACGCAACACGAAGGATTTCGAAAGGAACAGTGTCGCCCGCAGTCTTTGACCAGATCACAAAAGGCAGCCAGAGCAATCCAGATGTCGAGACATTAAAGAACAGCACCGGCGGGACGGCATTGTCGCGAACAGACACTTTCTTGGCAATTTCATAGAATCCAAGGAAGGCTGCAGAAAGTAGACTCAATGTGAACCAGTGCATAGACGAAGTGTAATGGTCGCGGGTAAAACCCGTAGCTGCCGCCGGAACTGAGAAACATGAACATTGAATCACCAATATCTGATCGCTCGATCATCAATGCGCGAGGTGCGCGCAATGGTGTCGATCCATGGACGCCGTATCATTTTCTCAATGAACCAGAACATTCAGCAGCCGGCGTTGTGGAAGATGTCTCGACAATTTTTCTGACGAATCGTGAGTGTCCATTTCGGTGCCTCATGTGCGATTTGTGGAAGAATACGACCACCAGCACCGTGCCGCTTGGTGCCATCCCGGCCCAGATAGATTTCGCCCTGTCGCGTCTTCCGCCAGCGAAACATGTGAAGCTCTACAACAGCGGGAACTTTTTTGATGCACACGCGATTCCACCTGCCGATCTTCCGGTGATTGCTGATGGCGTGCGGCATTTTCAAACTGTGATCGTAGAAAACCATCCGCGACTGTGTGATGGTCGGTGCGGGGATTTTCAGGATCTCCTGGGGACCCAACTCGAAATTGCGTTGGGTCTTGAGACTTCTCATCCACCGACCCTGGCGAAGCTGAACAAGCAATTGACTGTGAAGGATTTCGCTCGTGCCTGCGAATTGCTGCTGAAATCCCAGATACGCATTCGAACATTTATTCTGCTGAAGCCACCATGGACAACGGAAGAGCAGGGCATTGAGCGGGCCATTGAATCGGTACGATTTGCGTTTGATTGTGGTGTAAATTGTTGTGCCCTGATTCCCGTGCGATCGGGGAACGGAATCATGGATCAGCTTGGCGAAAGTGGCGTGTTTGCACCGCCGCGTTTATCATCGCTGGAAGCGGTCATGCGAGAAACGCTTTCATGGAATCGTGGACGTGTGCTTGCCGATCTCTGGGATGCGCGACAGTTCGCAGATGAACCAACTGATGCGGACTTACAAGTCGCCAGACTAGAAGCGATGAATCTGACGCAAGTAGCGAGTTCTGTGTGAGCGGGGGCATTCGTGTTCGTTGGAGTACAGGCTTTAGCCTGCATTGCCGCTTGAATCGCGGCAGGCTGAAGCCTGTACTCCAGCGAGTCGCAGAAAGTGGTACGACTTAAATGGCAGCGCACAAAACTGACATCGTTGTTCTGGGTTCCGGCTTTGGCGGCAGTTTATTGGCGTTGATTCTGGCACGCGCGGGGAAGTCGGTGGCGATGGTCGATCGAAGTCGGCATCCGAAATTCGCGATCGGCGAATCATCGACGCCGTTGGCCGATCGTACGCTGGCTCAGATCGCCGATGCATACGGAATTCCTGAACTGCGGCCGTTATGCCACTGGGGATCGTGGAAGCGTGAGTGGCCGCAGCTGCTGTGTGGGAAGAAGCGAGGGTTTACATATTTCGATCAGACAACCGACAAAGATTTGACGGGTGAAAACTTTGACGCGCGGCGACTGCTGGTGTCGGCAAGTGTCGATGATGAGCATTCGGATACGCACTGGTTGCGGAGCGATGTTGATCAGTTCGTATTTGAGCTCGCTAAGGCCTCAGGTGTTGTGGCGTTTGAGGAGTGCCAGTATGAGTTGGGACAGCAAGACGGCCAATGGACTCTTGAGGGATCAGCGGCTGGTACCGTAGACCCGTCGCTCTGCCGACGGGAAATTGCCTACGATCAAACGTCATTCAATTTCCATGCTCAATTCCTGATCGATGCCACGGGTTCACCAAACGGTGTACTGACGTTTCTGAATGTTCCGGATCAGAAACACCTGCTGAAAACAAATTCGCGATCGATCTTTGCCCATATTGAATCGGCCGCGACCTGCGAACAACTTCTGCGTGCG
>JANOZG010000601.1:0-4643 GCA_031429275.1 Planctomycetota bacterium | reverse complement strand
CAGCGCTGCGCTTGGTCCGGCCTACAGAAAACGCCCGCCTCTTCGAACCATTCTTCGACTCCATCGACGGCACGATGTGCGGCCCCGCCACGATGACAGCCGTTGATCTCGAAGTACTGCGAACGTCTCACGGATTCCGTTTTCCGCTGATACTTGATCAGCACATGCCGCTCTGCGAACAAAAGGCGGCGAGCGGTTTTGCGAGTGCATCGTCGCGGTTCGGCCCGTACTGCGACAACATCATGGGAATGAACTGGAAGCTGCCGAGCGGCCGCATCGTTCGTATTGGTGAGCGAGTTGTGAAATCAACCACGGGTTATGATTTGCTGCGATTTCTGCTGCATTCGTCCGGCCAGTTTGGGGAGCCCGTTGATTACGTGCTGCGACTGCGACCGGACTGCGGAACATCCGGAGTCTTTTCGTTCCTCGGCAGCTACGAAGCGGTCTCGAAAGCCGCAGCGGCTTTACTCGCAACTTGCTGGATACACTGGTTTGACGCCGTGGATGTTTTGTTCAATGACGACGCCGAGACTTGCAATCTGCGGATCGCACTCAATTGTCCGGCAGATGAATGGACGGTGTATCAGGAGTTTCTGTCATCGTTCGCGAAGACTCACGATCTGTCGCTGGCGTCTGAATCAAAGACTTCACTGCCGCCCGACGGTTGCCCGGACTTCATGCTCAAGACGACGCCCGATCAGGTCATCGGACTGGCTCGCGAGATTGCCGGCAATAACGCAATCAGGTGCGTGGCGCTGTGCTACAACGGCGTTGTACATGGATATCTCCAACAACCATCCGATCGCAGAGGAACGGGTCAGGGCTCCGACCGAATTGCTGCGAATCCAGCGATGGGATCTGTCGCGGCAATCATTGATCGCTACTCAAAGTCGCTCCTGGAAGTCGGCGGAGACTGGCAGTCAAGGCACGTCCCCCACAATGCACCAGTTGGCGCGGAAGCAGAATGGTTGAAGTTGCTGGAACAGGAGTTTGCATCGGTATGACTTCACCTGATTCATCAATTGCAAAAACGAAAGATTGTCTGTCAAAAGTCACGGAACGCGACCTACTCACCAGCTGCGTGCATTGTGGGCTGTGTCTTGAAGTGTGCCCGACATATCAACTCTCCGGCGACGAAAACAATTCGCCGCGCGGTCGGTTGAGGCTGTGGCGCGAAGAAGCGGAGGGGCGGCTTAAACCTGAACCATGGACAGCAAAGTACACGGAAGACTGCGTCGGTTGTCTGGCCTGCGAATCTGCCTGCCCGGCGAACGTGCCGTACGGAGAAATTCTCGAACAAACTCGCCACGCGCATGTCGCTGCAGGACGCACTCGCACACCACTGAAACTTCGTATTGCTGCCATGATGGCGAGTCGGCCGTGGTTGTTCAATCTGACCATGATTCCGACTCGAATCATGCGTCGCTGGGGTGTGCTGCCACATCGCTTTCTGTTCTCCGGACATCCTTCGATCGCACAATCAACGGCCAGTTATGCCGAACAACTTATGCAGCAGCATCGCCCGACAGGGCCGCGAGTTGCGTTGCTCACCGGTTGCCTGATGGAAGCCGTGTTCCGCGAAATCAATTTCGCGACCGTGCGAGTTCTGATCAGGAACAACGTCCAGGTTTTCGTGCCGCGCGATCAGGGCTGTTGCGGTGCGATGCAGGAGCATCTGGGACTGAATGGTGTCGATGAATTGCGCGACCACAATCGCAAAGCATTCAACGCACTTGATGTGGATGCGGTGGTTTGTAATTCCTCCGGTTGCGGACTGGCGCTTGGCAAAGCTTTGAATGATAAATTGCCCGTCCGCGATGTGCTGGACTTTCTGAGCGAACAAAAACTTGTTCGCTGCGAACGAGATGTCACTGCCGAAGCTGCGCGAGTTTATGTGGACCTGCCTTGTCATCTTGTTCATGGTCAGAAAGTCGCCGGGATACCGAAGTCGGTACTGGATGCGACAGGTTATCAGTGGGAACTCGCACCCATGGCCCGCGACTGCTGTGGATCGGGTGGCGTGTACAATCTTCAGCAACCGGAAAACGCTCGCGAAATCCTGACACGTAAGTCCACGTTCCTGAACGAAGCTGCAGGTTCGCCTGTCATCCTCGCGACCAGCAATCACGTCTGCATGATGCAATGGAATTCGGCCCGCACTTCAGGTCTGGTGAACCGTCCGTTTGAAGTGCGACACGTGATTCAACTACTCGACCCCCAGTCTTCCCACGAATCTTCAGCAATGATTTGATCCAGGGCTTCTGCTAACATGATCCAGAGTTGCGGGGCGCGATCGCACGCAAACTTCCAGTTTTAAGGCGAGCGGCAGACGAGAATCCTGTTGATGTACGACGAATATTCCTTTTCGGCGTACGGCAAGATCCTGACGTCCGCTCGCATAAGTTTCCGATAGCAGCAGTAAATTGATTTCGGAGCAATTCCGCATGACCATATTTCATAAACTGTTTCTGGTTATTGCTGCATTCTTTGCCAGCAACGTTTGTTCCCGGACTCATGCAGAAGATATTCGCCCGCCATTGGGTACAACGATTTCCAACCTGACTTTCAGGGACATTCGAGGACTCGATCGAAATCTTGCCGAATTGGGTGAGCACAAAGCATACGTCTTTGTTTTTGCGACCACGACCTGTCCGCTGGTCCAGCGCTCATTTCCGAAACTTGTGGACCTGAATGAACAACTGAGAACTCAGGATGTGCAGTTTGTCGCTGTGAATGTTGGTGCAGATGACACGATACGTGAGATGGCTGAACAGGCTTTGGACTTTGATGTCGTCTTTCCGTTTGTCAAGGACGTTGATCTGAGTTGTGCGAAAGCCCTGGGCGTCACGAAGACTCCTGAAGTCGCTGTCCTTGATCACGAAAGACGACTGGTCTATCGAGGTCGCATTGACGATCAGCTGCGGCTTGGGGGAATTCGCCCGGAAGCGACTCGCAAAGATCTTGAAGAAGCTCTCCGCGAGCTATTGAGCGGACAGCCGATCACGATGCCGGAAACACCGGTAGACGGCTGCGAGATCACTCACCCCGCTCCAATCAAGAGCGATGCGAGCGGTCTGGAGTATCATCGTGATATTGCACCTCTTGTCGATCGCAAATGCAACAACTGTCATCGGCACGGCACGGCCGCTCCATTTTCACTGCAAACTTTCGCGGATGTCTCAGCAAATGCGGCCATGATCGCGCGTGTGATCCAGGATGAGACCATGCCTCCGTGGTATGCCAGCGCACGACACGGAAAATTCCAGAATGATCCTTCGCTGACGAGCGATGAAAAATCCAGACTGCTTCGCTGGATCAACTCCGACCGACCGGAAGGAACGCCAGTTTCAGCGCAACCGAGTTCAAAAGAAGATCTTCCCGTCGATGCCGTGGATACAACCGAACGGGCCAACGACGATTCCGACGGTTGGCGGATTGGCAAGCCCGATGTGGTGATCACGATGCTCGAAGAACACGATGTGCAGGAAACCGGATTCGTGCCGTATCGATATACCGTGCTGCCTTATCTCTTTCTGCAGGACACCTGGGTGGAAGCGTTTGAAATTCGACCGAACAATCGTGCTGTCGTTCATCATTGCAACATGGCCTATGTCACTTCGGATGGAGCCAGCGAAGAGACGTTTATTACGGGATATGTTCCCGGTGGACAGGCTATGGATCTTGGACGTTTCGACAACGGAGCGGCGTTTTTTGTCCCGAAAGGCGCCGGGCTTGGGCTTCAGATTCATTACACAACGACCGGCAAAGCAGAGAAATGTCGCATCTCTGTGGGTTTAAGATTTCCTCGCCGCACAGTCCAGAAACGACTGGCTCATTTCCTGCTTGATCCTCGCCCCATCAACATTCCTCCGTATGATGCGGCGTATGAGATGCGATCTTCACATGTGCTGAAGCACGACGTGGATCTGCTTGGCATGTTTACGCACATGCATGTGCGAGGAAAAGATATGTCGTTTTTTTCGGAGGCACCCGGGGAAGAGAAAGAAACTCTGCTCAGAATTCCAAACTATAATTTTGAGTGGCAGCTTGGATATGAACTCGCGCCGGGAAACAAGAAGCTGCGGAAAGGCACCGTCATTGAATCGATCGCCCATTTCGATAACTCGGCATTCAATCCCTACAACCCCGACGCATCCAAAACGATTCACTACGGTGCTCAGACAGTCGATGAAATGTTCAACGGCTTTGTCTTTTTCGTTGATTCCTTCGAACAGCTCAATCTGACGGTCGATCCAGGACCGGTCGCGAGCAGAAGCAATAGTTTTCGAATGTTGAGTTAGAGTCGTAATGCAGAATTCTGCAAACCACGTCGCATTCCGCGAACCATCGGAGCTCAGACATCTATCTTGATCCTGTTCCTGCGCGGGGCTCGTCAAAACGCTCCGAGGGTCCATGATGGTTGGATTTTTGTGATGGATTCGGACGTTGAACAAATCAGTCATCCGCTTCCTGTTGCCTTTTAGTTGTCGCCATTCAGGGCCTTCTTTGAATTGACCACATTATCCGGTCTCTGTCCGTGCAGCGCCTGCACGATTTGATGTGTCGCTTGCTGGCGAAGTTGTGCGAGAGATTCGGCGGAGACGAAGGCGGCGTGGGGTGTCACGATGACGCGTTCGTCGCGG
>JANOZG010000600.1:0-10773 GCA_031429275.1 Planctomycetota bacterium | reverse complement strand
AAGATCGCGCTGGAACTGTTTCAGCCGTTCGTGATTCGCCGCCTGAAGGATCTCGGGCACGCTGACACGATCAAGAGCGCTAAGCGAATGCTTGAACGTCGCGACGAAGACGTTTGGGATATTCTCGATGAGGTCATTCGCAATCACCCGGTTCTGCTGAACCGTGCTCCAACGCTGCATCGAATCGGTATCCAGGCCTTCGAGCCGACGCTGGTTGAAGGAAACGCGATTCGATTGCACCCGTTGGTCTGCAAAGGATTCAACGCTGACTTTGATGGTGACCAGATGGCTGTCCATCTGCCGTTGTCGATGGAAGCTCAGATTGAAGCGACGACACTGATGATGTCGACGCACAACATTTTCAGTCCTGCAAACGGTGCTCCGATCATCAGTGCTTCGCAGGACATCGTGATGGGATGTTACTACCTGACGCTCAAGCGACCGGATCGCCCAGGCGAAGGCATGGTTTTCGCGTCATCCGAAGAAGTGTTCATGGCCTTCCAGCTTGGCAAGGTTTCACGCCACGCCACAATTCGGCTGCGAATGCCGCGCGGCAAGCGAGTAAAGGGCGACGGAGCGGAAACTTATCGTCCGGGTGGACTTGTCGAAACGTCTCCAGGCCGCGTGATCTTTAATGACATCCTGCCGAAGAAAATGTCGTATTACAATCAGACACTGGGTAGTAAAGACCTGGCTCGTGTGATTTCCGACTGTTATCTGGAGCTTGGACGTCGTGAAACGATTGAATTGCTGGATCGCATGAAGACCTGCGGATTCCGAGCTTCAACGGAGAGCGGTCTGTCATTCGGCGTCAGCGATTTGAAGACAGCACCGAATAAGCACGAAGTGATCAGCAAGTCTGAGAAGGAAGTACTAAAGCAGCAGAAGCTGTTCGAACGCGGCGTGATCACGAATCAGGAGCGTTACAACAAGGTGCTCGACATCTGGACTCATGCTCGTGAAGAGATTACGAAGTCGATGATGGAACAGCTTAAAGAGGACGTTCGTGAATCAGGTGCCTACGTAAACCCGATTTACCTCATGGCCCATTCTGGTGCCCGAGGCGGTGTCGGACAGATTCAACAGCTGGCGGGTATGCGTGGTTTGATGGCTAAGCCAAGTGGCGAAATCATCGAAACGCCGATCAAGTCAAACTTTCGCGAAGGTTTGTCGGTGCTTGAGTACTTCAGCTCAACGCACGGTGCCCGCAAAGGGTTGGCGGATACGGCGTTGAAAACTGCGGACAGCGGATACCTAACCCGTAAGCTGGCGGACGTTTGTCAAAACATGGTTATCACCATGCATGACTGCGGCACGACCAAGGGTTTGACTCGTGGAGTCGTCTATCGTGGTGAGAAGGTTGAAGTTGGCCTTGCTGACGCAATTCGAGGTCGCGTAAGTCGTACCAACATTGTCAATCTCATTACCGAAGAGCCGATCGTCAGAGAAGGTGAACTCATCACTGTCGAAAAGGCTCGCAAGATTGAAGAAATGGGACTGGAGCGCATCCAGGTGCGTAGTCCGATGACGTGCGAATGCACGCTTGGTCTCTGCCAGTTGTGTTACGGCATGGACCTGTCGATGGGCGACCTTGTTGAACTTGGCATGGCCGTCGGCATCATCGCCGCGCAAAGTATCGGCGAGCCTGGTACTCAGCTGACAATGCGTACGTTCCACATTGGTGGTGTGGCATCGAAGGACGTGGAAACCAGCGAACTGTTTGCAAAACGTGGTGGCCAGGTACGATTTACCCGCATCCGCAGCGTAATCAACGCTGAAGGTGGTCAGGTGGTACTTGGGCGAAACGGTGAAATCAGCATCGTGGACGATCGGGGCCGCGAAGTTGAAAAACAGCGAGTGCCGAATGGTGCTGTATTGCAGGTGAAAGAAAATCAGGTTGTCAACTCTGGTGATGTCCTTTGTACCTGGGACCCTCACTCAATTCCAATTATTGCCCAGGTCGGCGGACGTGCGCGTTTGGATGATTGTGTTGAAGGCCAGTCGATTCGTACGGAAAAAGAGGCATCAGGAACTCTGCGTCGTACGGTCATCGAGCATAAGGCCGGGCTGCATCCGCAGGTCGTTATTGAAGACGGTGCTGGAAAGATTCTGGACTTTTACTATCTGCCTGAAGGGGCGAGTCTTGATATCGAAGACGGCGGTCAGGTTTCTGCGGGTATGGTTGTCGCAAAGACACCTCGCGAATCAACTGGTACGCAGGACATCACCGGTGGTCTGCCTCGCGTCACCGAGCTGTTTGAAGTTCGTAAACCAAAGGATCCGGCTGTAGTCGCGGAGATTGATGGCGAAGTCGAATTCCCGCCAGAGAAGAAACGCGGCAAGCGTATCGTACTTGTCAAAGGTGCCGACGGAACGGAAGTCGAACACGTCATTCCGCATGGTAAAGACCTTCAGGTTCATCCTGGCGACATGGTCAAAGCCGGTGACGCACTGGTTCGTGGTCCATTGGTTCCGCAGGATATTCTGCGTGTCAGTGGTCCAGAGGAAGTGCAACAGTACTTGTTGCATGAAATCCAGAACGTTTATCGTGCACAACGTGTAGAAATCGACGATAAACACATCGAAATCGTGATTGCTCAAATGCTTCGCAAGGTCCGCGTTGACAGCGTCGGCGACACCGATTTGCTGCCTGGATTATTGATTGATAAGTTTGAACTTAAGAAGATCAATGATGGTCTGGAGTCGATGGGCAAGGTCACCGATGCTGGTGGATCGGACTTCGAAATCGGCGACCGAGTGTCATTGACCGACATCGCAGCTGTAAATGCTGAAGTCAACAAGCCAATCAAGCACACGACCTTGAAAAGGGCAAAAGCAAGTCCTCAGTTGCTTGGGATTACAAAGGCTGCTGTTTCAAGCGAAAGCTTTATCTCGGCGGCCAGCTTCCAGGAAACAACGAAAGTGCTTACTGAAGCCGCATTAGGTGGCAAGGTGGACAATTTGGTTGGACTCAAGGAAAACGTGATTCTGGGACACCTGATTCCGGCTGGAACCGGTTTCCATCTGCATCAAGACGCTCAAGTTCGAATCCACGATTCCGCATTGCGAGAACAAGAAGAGCAAAAAATGCGTATGCAGGCTGCTCGTAAGGATTTGATGGGGAACCCTGAAATGCAGGCAAGAAGAGTCGATCCTGATCGTCCCTCCGCACCTTCATTGGCGGATTTGAGTCCCGATGAATTGATCTGATTTGTGAATTCGAGTGATCGGCGACATGCAAGGTTGACGATCGAGGGAAACGTGGATAGAGTGCCGCGTTTCCCGTATTTCTCGCGAGAGTCGTTTTACCGTATCGAGATTTGGCTTTCAGCTTTTTGTCTGGCGAACTATGCCCACGATTAACCAACTAATTCGGAAACCCCGAAAAACACAGCGCACAAAGTCAAAAACGCCAGTTCTCGAGGGCTGTCCTCAAAAACGTGGTGTGTGCTTGCAGGTCAAAACCGTAACACCGAAAAAGCCGAACTCCGCTTTACGTAAGGTCGCCCGTGTGCGTCTTTCAAACAGCAAAGAAGTTACGGCGTACATTCCGGGTGAAGGACATAACCTTCAGGAACACTCGATCGTATTGATCCGAGGCGGTCGTGTTCGCGACCTTCCGGGTGTTCGTTACAAAATCGTTCGCGGTGTTCTCGATACACTTGGTGTTTCTGACCGTCGTCAGGCACGCAGCTGCTATGGGGCGAAACGACCTAAAGGTGGCGCTGCTGCCGCTGCTGGCAAAAAGAAGTAATTTGATTTGTTCCGTCGCAATTTGATTCATTGCAAAAACCGACTTTTGTTCTTGATACATGTGTTTTGAGAGTTTTCTTCAATGGTTAAGAAGTTCACAGCCAGTCGTAAGCAGTTGAAGCCAGATACTCGTTTCAACAGTCTATTGATTTCCAAGTTCGTCAACTGCCTGATGTATGACGGAAAAAAAAGCACTGCATCCAGTGCTTTCTATCGTGCGATGGAGATCGTCCAGAAGCAGCTTCCGAATGAGGATCCATTGAATGTCTTCGTTACAGCTGTGGACAACGTGAAGCCTGCGATTGAAGTTCGCTCAAAGCGTGTCGGTGGTGCGACTTATCAGGTTCCAACACCTGTAAGTTCACGTCGCCAGCAGGCACTGTCGATTCGCTGGATTCTCGAAGCTGTTCGGGGCCGCAAGGGTCGCCCAGTTGATAAGTCTCTCGCTGAAGAGTTATTGGCGGCTTTCCGCCGTGAAGGTTCAGCGATGAACAAACGCGAAAACGTACACCGCATGGCAGACGCCAACAAAGCGTTCTCCCACTTTGCCTGGTAGCCTTATGGTCTGTTTGACGAGTTGAAACATTACCGCATTGGATTCAATGAATTCAATGCGGTTTTTTATTGCGCTGGCACGTTGCATTCAACACTGTGATCGCGCAGCAAAAAGGGGCAAAACGCTGCCTCCGCACGCACCCGAATACCGTGACCGCAGGGATGCTTCCTTTCGGACCTGACCCGGTTAGGCTGGACCCGCCGCGATTGGAGACAGCGTTTTGCCCCTGACGGAGCAAACCTCAAGTCGATCATTATTCAGGCGAACGACGCGAATCTCAAGTGATCACTACCAAGATTGATTCACGAATGATGATTTCTCATTACAAGTCGGTGGGTTAATTGCAGTAAAGCCAGTGAATGTTCGGTTCATCGCTTGTTGGTCTGAGGAATCCGGCGGTGTTTGTCGGCTACGCTTGTTGCCGTGCGATAATCGCATCCAGTTCAACACGGAGCCGTGAAAGGATTTCATCATATGGAAATGCACCCACAGCTTCTTTTCCGCGTTTAAGATTCACGTGGGTCGGGCCGCACCACAGACCTAAATCGGCATCGTCGGTTTCTCCCGGGCCATTCACGCGGCATCCCATCACGGCGATCGTAATCTTATGTTTTTCGGCGTAGTGCGTCATATCACGTACTTGTTCAGCAAGTTCGATGAACGCTTCATTTTCGACGCGAGAGCAACTTGGACAGCTGATGATGTTTAGGGTCTTCAGGCCGTAGTCAACAAAGCTGCGGACTCGCCCCGCGGCGATGTCGTCCAGAATCTTCTTGCCTGCCGCGATTTCTTCAGCTTTGCGATTGTTGGCGACCGTCAATGACACGCGAATCGTATCGCCAATACCACGGCTGATCAGCTGTTCGAATGCAATTCGAGTCTTAATGATGCCGTCAGGAGGCATTCCAGCTTCAGTAACACCCAAATGCAGCGGCACGTCGGATCGCTTTTCAGCAAAGCGCCGGTTGACCTCAATCACTTTCTGAGGATCCGAATCCTTCAACGATACGCAATAACGTTCAAACCCAAGTTCATCCAGCAGTGCACAATGCTCCCAGGCACTTTCGAGCATCGGCGAGATCGAATCATGCTCATCGAATTTTGACTTCACGTCCGGATCAACCGAACCACAATTCACACCAACTCGCATCGCACAGTCATTGTCCTGAGCCACCTTGACCAGGTATTTGACTTTTTCCTGCCACGGCTTGGATCGTTCATGATGGTACAAATGGCCAGGGTTGTAGCGAATTTTGTCCACATACGGAGCGATAACCTCAGCCAGGCGATAGTTCTCCTGCAGATCCACGGACAGATTTCCGGTCACCTGCGTTCGAATTTCCATCAGAGCGTCGGCCTCTTTCTGATTGTCGATCGCCACCCGCACCACATCGGCCCCTGCGTTTACCAGATCATTGATTTGCCGCACCGTAGCATCGATATCGGTGGTCTTTGTCGCTGTCATGCTTTGCACGGCGATCGGTGCATCACCCCCGATAAATCGATCTCCAACTGCAATTCTGCGAGTCGGATTACGGACGATGTTGAGTTTCGTTTCTGTGGTCATGGATACAGCTCTAGATTTTGAAAAGTTCCCTGACGATTTTATACGTTCATTCCGCAAAGACTGCTGGATCTTAATGACCTCAATCAAAACCTGCAGCCTGATACTCCGCGATTCGCAATTAAAGTCGGCGTCCGTCAGAGATTTCAGATGCTGAATCCGGGATTCGACGGATAAATGATCCATCACTATGCTCGAAATCGGATGCCGCTATCGACGTACAAAGCACCGTCAGAAAGAGATCGGGTTCCACTTCCACAATTCACGTCTCTTGCTTCAAGAACAATGGCAGTGGACCTTCTATACCTGTAGGTACGGTGAATCCGCTCTACGCATACGTCCGTATTTTCGCATAGCGGCTTGATCCTTCGAATGACGCGTGTCAGAATTGCGTTTTGTTCTTTTTGGAGCTTGATTTCGTTTTTCTCTGGGAGCTTACTATGCAATCTCGTGAAATTGTATTGTTGAAACAGTTGCTGCTCTTGCTGACCGCGGCAGTCACGGCGCTTTCCGGCTGTGACAAAGTGAAGTCCGTTGTTGATGACGTCAAATCTTCAGCGACAGGTGACACTCAGACATCAACAGCGGTAACGCCTCCCGTGCACTCAGCACCCAGTATCCCGGTCGCTCCAGCACCTTCGACAGAACCAACAACAGAGCAACTGCTGGCGGAATTCAGGGGTCTGAAGATTTACGAAATCAGCGACAACGCACTGGCTCGTGTCACATCTCGCCCAGAGGCCGCGTCTGCGATTACGACACTGGAACTCCAGGGAGATCAGGTCACTGTCAAAGGTCTTGAAACGCTTGCCGCGATGGAGAATCTGACGTCCGTCAAACTTCTGTGCCCTATGATCCGTCCCGAGGGCCTGTCTGTGCTGGGCCGGGTTGCTTCGCTCAAAGTGCTTGGCATGGGATCGAATCAAGTCAATGACGATGTCGTCGCGGCTCTGACAACGCTGTCGCAACTGGAGTCGCTTGATCTTTCTGCCACAGGAATAAGCCCTGCAGCAGGGGCTCCTCTGAGTCGATTTACAAACCTGCAGTCACTAAACCTTGCGTCGACCGGAATTGACGATTCAACGATTGCTGCCATTCAATCGTTGCCAATTCAAAGTCTGGCGCTGGCCAAAACTCGCATTTCAAATGCATCACTCGATTTCATTAAGAAAATGAAATCGCTGGAATCATTGGAAGTGCCGTTCTGTGCAGTGACAGGCGAAGGCTTTAAAGGTTTTGGCGGCACAGACCTTAAGAGTTTGAATGTTGGGGAAACTGCGTTTGGGATCGAAGGCTTCGTCAACATCAAAGGCATGAAATCGCTGGAAGTACTAAACGTGTTCCGGTCAGGTTTAGTCGAGCACAAAAGCGTCGATGTCTTTCGCACATTTCCAAAGCTGAAGTACCTGAATGCTGGAGGCAACAGCATTACGAATGCCGGCATGGAAGTATTTTTCGATGGTCATCGGACGCTTGAAGAATTGTATCTGATGCACAACAGCGGCATTTCGGATCAGGGTTTGGCGTCTCTAATCGGAGTCAAGACGCTGAAACTGCTCGAAGTTACAAATACCGGTTGCACGCCGAACGGTGCCATGGCGCTCAAACAGAAACTACCAAACTGCACCATTCGCGTAAATGACGGAGTCTTCTAGACTCAGCGAAGCCGCTGACTTTGGCCGGTCTTTGCCGCTTCGTAGAGAGCAAGAATAATTTCCACACTCTTGCGGCCTTCAGCCCCGTCAACCCGGGGCTGCCGGCCGGTGGAAATCGCCTCGACGAAGTCTTCCAGTTGCATTTGATGCCCAACGAACGAGATGGCTTTCGGGTCTGAAGCACCACCGGATGACGCTGAGTTTGCTCCCAATCTGGAGCGGATTTCGGCGTCTTCTGGTTTCTCTTCCGCGAACTCCCAACGCAAAACGGAATCCTGCTCAACGACAACAGTTCCTTTGCTGCCGTGAATCTCGGTTTTCTTCAACAGGCCAGGCCAGGCAGCAGTCGTTGCCTCCATGACTCCGATCGCTCCGTTGGCAAACTTCAGACATGCAACACCGACGTCTTCGACTTCGATGCGTTCGTGAGCCAACGTTCCTGTGAATCCTGCAACCTCAGCGACTTCACCCATTAACCAGCAGAGCAGATCAACGTTGTGAATCGCTTGATTCATAAACGCACCGCCGCCATCCAGAACCCACGTTCCGCGCCAGCCGCCGCCGTCGTAGTATTCCTGAGTGCGCCACCACTTAACATAGGTATCACCAAGCGTCAGGCGTCCAAAGCGACCTGCTTCGATGGCTTCTTTCAAAGCAATATTGGCTGCACTAAACCTCGACGGGAAAATTGTACACAGCTGCACGCCCTTTTTTTCGCAGGCGTTAATAATGTCATCGCAGCGTTGCAGCGTGATTTCCAGCGGTTTCTCCACCACCACGTGTTTACCGGCGTTCGCAGCTGAAATCGCAGGATCACGATGGGCTCCGCTGGGAGTACAGATCGTTACAATCGCCACGTCTTTATCGGCCAGTAATTCGTCAAGCGTCGAGTACGCCTTGCAATCGTACTCTGCGGCAAACGCTTTCGCCTTTTCGACGTTTTGATTAAAGCATCCGACAACCCGTCCGTTCGTCATGGCCTGAATGGCCTTGGCATGGAACTGCGCAATCATCCCGGTACCAACGATTCCGAATCCCATACTCATCGCAACAGCCTATTTACGAGCAGCGATTGTCGCCATTGATGACTGCACGAGTCGTCGGGACTGCATCGTACGCTGTATTGCATTTCGGAAGGCACCCGGATCGCAGACGCCAGGCAGCAGCAGAATGGTCGAGCCGTTTGCTGCTTTTAATCGGATATCTGCGGATCGGAAAAATGCCTGGCCCGGACGCTGATCGATATCAACACTCGCAATGTCGTTCAGGTCGACCGAAGCAGTCCGCTGAGTCCCCAGTGATGACCAGCTCTGGACGCTGCGGTTCGTAAGGATATACCGAGCGCCAAACGGTCGGTTCCAGAGAAACAACAACATGCCCAATGGTGCCAACGGAAGTCCAAACAGGAGGTACGATAGTTTAATGCCAAAGATGCTGATCGGAATGCTGTCCATAATCTGGCCGACCAGACAACCAATTCCGCTTGCGCCAACGGAAGGAAACTCCGTCATAATTCTTGCTTCGGACGATGGACTGACACCAGCAATGGCCTGAACTGACATAATTCACTCATCCAGAGAATGGATCGCTGCGGGAATTCAATGAGGCCGGATATTAGCATAATCTTCGGCTTCGCACGCCCAAAGTTACCACTCTTGCATCGTGATTTCCATTCTGCCCGAAAACGCCGTCAGGCAATTCGTCCCTTTGAGAAGCCTGCTCGAGTGCTTCGGTTTCACGGCTTTAAACTCCAACCAATTCCCGAATTGGGCGGCATTCTTCCGGCAGAATCCGAACAGGGCGTTCGCTCGCGTCACGTACGTATTCGGTGCTGTCGATTCCCAGATTGTGGTACACGGTCGCAAGCACATCGCGGTAATGAATCGGGCGATCAGCTGCATATGCGGCAGTTTTGTCCGTGGAACCAATCACCTGGCCGACCTTCATGCCGCCGCCCGCAAACAACGCCGATTGCACAGGAGCCCAGTGGTCTCGACCGGCTTTGTCATTGATTTTCGGTGTTCGTCCAAATTCACCCCAGACAACCACCGACACATCTCTGTCCAGTCCTCGCGCGTAGATGTCTTCCACCAATGCCGAAACGCCCGCATCAAACGTCGGAAGATGCTGCTTCAGATGAGCAAAGTTATTTCCATGAGTGTCCCAGAATCCGTACGCGACCGTCACAACGCGAACTCCGGCTTCCACCAATCGTCGCGCGATAAGTAGTTGATCATTCCATGTCGGTGCGCCGTCGCCGAGATGCTTGGCGGAACCGCGACCGTAGCGTCCCAGCACATGCTTGTCTTCCTGCTCCACATTCATAGCATCAACCAGCCGTGATGACGTGAGCACATCGAACGCTCGGCGATAGCTCTCGTTCATTTCGTCAATGCTGCCGGTGTCTGCCTGCCGGCGGTACGAGTCGAGCTGATCCAGCAATGACCGGCGACTCGCAAACGCGGGTGATTCAATATACCTCAAACGCATGCTGGCCAGGTCTTCGCCATCTGCTCGCACCTGATTAAACGCACTGCCCAGGTAGCCAGCTCCCGTGCTGTTATAGGGACGATGCTGCATCGTTGGAAAGAGGTCAACGAACGGCGGCGTGACTTCATTGGTCGCGCCTTGAACGCGAGCCGCCACGGAGCCGAAGTTCGGGATGCCATCACGCTGGACTTCACCCATCGTGAAGCCAGTCAGATTTTGAAAGCTGGAATGCTCATCGCGCTGGCCGACGATCGAACGCACGATCGAACAGCGATCAGCAACACCGGCGAGCTTCGGCAATAATTCACAATACTCGATTCCCGGAACCGTTGTGGCGATCGGATTAAACTCGCCTCGAATCTCTGCCGGCGCGCCGGGCTTGAGGTCAAACGTATCCTGGTGCGGCATACCTCCGGACAGGTAAACCATGATCACCGATTTATGTCGGTTCGAAGGCGTGCCAGCCGAGTTTTGCGATTCCGCCGCCATCAAATCAGCAAGCGTGAGGCCACCAATTCCAAGTCCGCCGACCTGCATAAATGATCGACGATTGAAACCGTCGCAATATCGGTGCGAACGACCAAAGAAATTCCACATCGGTGGGTTTCCAATTTTGTTGGAAGGCGAAGAAGGCGGGCGATTTGTGGATTCGTATCCTACCCAGAAACGGCTTCTCTTGCCAGCACCAAATTGAGCCTGAGGCGCTAGCCGAAATCGCGCACGAAACGTTGGAGACCGCAGGCCGGACCGAGCAA
>JANOZG010000599.1:0-5519 GCA_031429275.1 Planctomycetota bacterium | reverse complement strand
CCTGTTTCGGACAGTCATTACGCCCCAAGCGGGTCTGGATAACGAAATACCTTGCCTTCAAAATTCTTCAGCAGGATATCGTCACCGTCCCGACCGACCACGCTGTCCGGCTGCAATGGAATTTTTCCACCACCACCGGGAGCATCGATCACGTAAGTTGGCACTGCATAGCCAGTTGTGAAACCACGCAGTCCCTGAATAATTTCCAGTCCCTTGGAAACCGGAGTCCGAAAATGCGATGACCCACTGATCGGATCGCACTGATACAGATAGTACGGACGAACTCGCATCGTCAGCAGCTTGTGAACAAGCGACTTCATGATTTCAACTTCGTCATTCACACCCTTGAGCAGCACGGTCTGTGAGCCAAGTGGAATGCCAGCATCAACAAGCCGCTCGCAGGCCTGCTTCGATTCCACCGTACATTCTTCAGGATGCAGGAAATGGACGCTCATCCAGATCGGATGATACTTACGAAGCATCGTCACAAGTTCCGGCGTAATGCGCTGCGGCAGCACGGCGGGCATTTTGGTTCCAATGCGAATGAACTCGATATGCGGAATCGCACGCAGACGTCCGATGATCCAGTCGAGCTTTTCGTCGCTGAGCGCCAGCGGATCACCGCCGGAAATCAGTACGTCGCGTACCTGTGTCGCTTCTTCCAGATAGTGGAAGATGGCTTCGAGACGCTGAACGTTGGGCTGAATTTCTCCGTGTCCTACGACTCGCGATCGCGTGCAATAACGGCAATACGTGGAACAAAAATCCAGTGGCAGCAGCAACACGCGGTCGGGATATCGATGCACGAGTCCCGGGACGGGGCTGTGTCCATCTTCGCCGAGCGGATCGTCTGCTTCACCAGCTGTGCGTACAAATTCGCGAGTGGTCGGGACAACTGTTTTTCGCAAGGCCTGCAAGGGATTATCGGGATCCAGCAGACTCATGTAGTATGGTGTAATGGCGGTTGGCAGCAGTGTGCCGCCATCGGAAAGACAATCGCGTTCTTCGAGGGAGAGTTCAAGAATGCGCTCGAACTGATCCAGAGTTTTGATGCGATGTCGAGATTGCCAGCGCCAATCGTCCCAGTCTTCGTCAGTCGCGTCGGGATAGAATCTTTCGCGAAACTGGACTGTCAGCGGGTTTTCTTTCCGCGGGGGAGTTCCTGCATAATGTGCGGCATCCATTCGGACAGCGTCGCGATCAGGCAGGCTGGGTGATGCGGTGCTTTTTTCGGCGACGGCACGACCATTGGCGGGATTAGGGCGGGAAGTTGGTGCCGTAGCGGCAGCGTTTCGGACGAGACTCAAAACTGACGAGGTGCCAGTATTTTTATTTTTCGTTTTAGCGGCAGATCCTTCTGCTACTGTCAGGACAGCGGTGTTTCCTGGAGGGTCATCATTATCCGGGCCGGTAGAGGGAGGTTCTGAGCACTCCCCACCGAACGACAATTCGTCCATTAGAGTAAATTCTTCGTGAAATGCTTAGGCTCGCACGGCAACAACCGAATTCCTCAGCGCAGTTTCCGAAAGATGCTGAGGAAAACAGTGTCATTCGAAGGAAATGGAACGCCTGACATGCGGATGCTGTTTGGTTTCAGGTCAACACAGGACGAGCTTGAAACAGCAATCAGCAGCGGGTCAATACTTCCGAACGACGAACTTGCGAGGCCGACGCAGTGATTGAGAAGTCGGCAGACTCGAATCAACACCGGCCGACTCCATCCCGGGTTGACGATCAAACAAATTGATAACGAGTCTCTTCCCGGATCGATTGCGCTTTCAGCAAAGCTCCAGGGGTGAGGAAGTATGCCAACAGGCCAAATCCCTCTGCACCTCCACAATTATTCTGGCGGACGCTGTACCCGTCTGGTGAACTCGCGAAAAACAGCTCGTGAGACACTTCAACAGGTCGCGGGAGTTTCAATGCACCGTGCAAACAAAACTCACCGCGCGGCGTTATATCTTTCAAGGCTTCTAAATCAATAGACCAGTTGACGCAGTTTTCCGGAATCTCCAGAAAATCACCAGAACGCTGCAGACACCCCAAGCGTTGCCCCAATGACCGCCACAAACAAAAACCACATCACTATTCTTGTTTCAGCAACACCGCGGAACACGAAGTGGTTATGTAAAGGACTGCACAACAGTACCCGTTTACGAGTTCTTCGATACCAGATAACCTGCAAGATCACGCTCAGTGTCTCCACAACGAAGACGCCGCCGATGATCGCCAGCAACAGCTCCGTCCCAGTCGCCAGCGACGCAATCGCCAGCAATCCGCCAATCGGCAGGGAACCCGCGTCACCCATAAAGACCTGCGCTGGATGTCGATTCCACCATAGAAATCCAAGCGTGCTGCCCGCCAGTGCCGCACAACTGACCGCAGCAAGCGACCGGATGTGTTCGTCAACCCCCGCCAACGTGCTGCCACAGATCACGATCGTCAGGGCGATCGCAGCGATGGCAGATGTCCCCGTCGCAAGGCCATCAAGACCGTCCGTAAGATTAACCGCATTGGAGGCACCCACAATGACCAGCGCGGCCCAGGGAATCCAGAAGACGCCAAGCTGCAGCGTTCGCGTGGTCATGGGAATTCGCATGATTCCCGCACTGCCATATTCGCGATGGAGCAGGTAGATTCCGACAGCAGCAGCAGTAGAAATGACGATCTGAAACAGCAATTTCTGCCGCGCTGTCAGTCCTTTGCGGTGAGTACGAACTTTGATCCAGTCGTCCAGAGCACCTAGCACCGTCAGAGCCAGAACTACGGCGCAGAACAACCAGACCATGAAGGATTTGGCCTCGCTGAAACAGATAACCGATAAGATTGTGCTCCCGGAAATCAGCAGGCCACCCATCGTTGGCGTATTCTGTTTGGCGGCATGCAGTTCGTTCAGTTTTGCCGAGTCACTCGCGATGCGTTCGGTAAACGACCTTCTCAAATACCGAATTAACGATGGTCCGCAAAGAATTGAAGTCGCCAGCGACAATATGCCGCCAACAAATGCGGTTGCTGACAGTGAACCCCACAACAATCCGCTGATAACCACGAACGCGCTCACTGTCTGCTGAAGCATGAATCCTTCCGATTGGTGACGCCGTCTCCTGAGAGCAAATCGGCCTAACGCTGTTTGGTATGCTACATCAAACTCGAATTTACGTCACGGGAGTGTTGATTCATGACAGCGCGAGCACCGGAACGGGTCTTTCAGAAATCAATTTGAGCACGAACACCGAACATATCGGTTCTGGCTTCGGGCGACGTGGCAGAATCAGAAATTGCATGCACGTAATTGAAGACCATTTTTGTGTTGGGGTTCCAGTACCAATTGACGCCAGCCGTATAATCCATGATTGTGCCACCGCGAATGGCTGCGTCGTTGAGATCGAGATACGACCACCGTCCGGCCACCTCCCACGCACCGCAACCCGAGCGACACGTCTTTCCGTCGTGACCTAGATTCGATTTTGGAATCACGCGATCGATCGTGCCGGTTTTACGATCATACGGTCGATGTTCCCCGGTTAGGAAATAACCCGCCTGAGCGTAAACGCCCGGCAGTAAAGCGGTAGAGCCTAAATGACTTACGAGACTCACCATCGCCTCCGACTGCAAACTGACCGGGCCATCAACCCACAGCAACTCGCTTCCGAGCACGTTGTAATACGGCACATCCAGATTTCCGGTGGCGACAAAGAAGGGCGTCCCGTTGGAGCCACCAGGCACTGCCTGTCCACTCGTACCCACTGCTCCCGGCCCGTTGGCACCGACGAAGAACTCGGGAATCGTACGAAAGTTCACAGAGTCCCCGGGAGGCGCATTGAAGAAATGACCAAATCCCAGATGCACATAATTTTTGCCGGCGTTTTCCCATGCCGGATTCCATGTGATTCGTTCGGAACTTCCATAGCCACCGGAGGAACTCAGCGTACCTCCAAACTGATCCTGCCCCGTCCGAAACACGGATGCCGCCCATGTTGCACTCAGGTCATCGGCGGAGTTATAGAATCCAATTCCCAAATGACGAAAAGGCGTGAACGGCTGGAACAACAGACTGCGTTCCATAAAAGTCGTGTAACGAAAGCTGCTCACAGTCTCCAGGCCAAACGGTTGCTTCCATTGACCGATACGCACATTGCCAAAGAACGGGACCTGCGTCTGCTCAAGCCAGACGTCGGTAAAAGTCGGTCGACCAAAGAATCCAAAATCCATCTGAAAGAAATAGTTCGTCGTCTCGGTGACGCCGCCTTTCGCCGAAAGACGAGCTCGACGGAAATCGGAACCGTCCTGGATAGGCCCGTAGAGCGTTTCACTCACAGCATCCTGATGAATCCAGCCTGCGTCCGCCTGAAAAACACCATTGACAGTGACATTCGGATATGTTTTGGCGGCTGCCTTCGTCTGAAAATTCTTCAGGGCTCTATCGAGTTCGCTCAGTCGTTTGTCCTGAAGTTCGTCTGCAGGCGATGCCTCGGGTAATGCGGGTTTCGAAGGCATCCTCTCGTTTACCGCTTCGCTGACGATACTTCTAACATCACCCTCAGCGAGCAGCGGACTACGTTCGCTCGATGCAAAGAGTGTCTCTGCATCGACCGGCCGGTATATCGAGCTATGGGAGGCGGTTTGAGCTACGGACAGCACTGAATCAGGATAAAGACTCGAAATAGCCTCTCGCGCCACGTCAGTGCGGTCCGGGCAATCAAACCCCGACATTTGCTCTCGCAGACGCTCATTCTCGAGTTCCAAACGTTCGAGTCGTTGGAGAATAGCATTGACAGACGCTGTCGATTCCTGAGCCTCACCTGACCGCCCGCAAGAGAGCAGAACCAGTAGTGTACTCAAAATGACAGCCAAAGTACGGCAATCCGTCGCCATCTTCTCACTCCGTCCCAAATTGAAACACGAAGATCTCGCCACCAGAGCAGTCGGAACTAATCACTTGGTGTACATCCACAAGCATTGCGTAAAATCGACGTATTCCGGTACAGCGAAGAAGTTAATCCGGGAATGTCGAACGGAATGAATGCCACCGATTTGATGGCTATGCCGATTAAGGAAACTGGGCAATTCTGCGGATCGGCACTTCGAGCTCGACAACAGAGCACGCTGACTCAGGAAATACATGCTGAGGTTAAGAATATGATGCGCACTCTATGCTGATGAATCAAAGCCTGTAGTCGACAGATGCATGAGATCGAGAGAATGCGTAGCGACAGGCATATGAGATCGGGATTGATTGTTCCGAAATGCCATCTATGTGATTCGTAGCCTCATCGGTAAACGTGCTTCTTACGGCTATTGCCGGCACGAGGAACGCGACAACTTTGAACGTGTCGGCCAGCGTGTCGGATATACGTTTGACAGCAGACGTATCAGTGTGAGATTCGAATGGCACTTAGTTCCCGTTAAGTCCTTTGAGGATATCACGTTTGGCTTCGTGTCTTGGTTTCATGAGTCGGTCGTAAGGTTTGGGTCTTCGTTTTTTCCGTCGAGGTTCAAAGCGGTCGGGCCGATCAGCA
>JANOZG010000598.1:0-3025 GCA_031429275.1 Planctomycetota bacterium | reverse complement strand
GCCTGAGGCGCTAGCCGAGTTGAATCGCCAAATACGATCGGCTAGCGCCTCAGGCTCAGATTACTCTGCGTTCTAGTGTCCGGGGGCTATCTGCACGAATTCGCTCAAACAAAAAACAGACAGCGCCTTCGGTTCGATCCGAAAGATGGCTGGACTGTGGCCCAGCAGCTCTCCGTCGGCCGTGATCCTGCGAGATCGACGCAGTGGTCGAATTTCGAAGTTTGTGCCATGCATCGTGAACACAGAGTTGACTGGATCCAGATTCCCGCGGAAGAGGGCAGGAATCAGCGGCAGAACTTGCCAGCTTCGTTCGATTTCAAGACTGTAAAGATCAAGCCGCCCATCGTCGATTTTTGCTTCGTTGTGAATTGTCAGGCCTCCACCGTAGTGGCGTCCGTTTCCGACAGCAATCTGCCATGTCTTCGCTGTGCGGCGTTCGGAACCGGAAATGATTTCCACTCTGAACGGCCGACTATACAACATCGCCCTCATCGCGGCCCACATATAAGCAAGGACGCCCCAGCGTGATTTCGCGCCTTGAGTCAATCGACGCGTGATACTCTCTGCGACCCCAATGCTCGCAACGTTCACGAACGGTCGATCGTTGACCCGGCCCACGTCGATTAACTTCTGTTGCCCCTTGAGAATGACCTCGCACGCGGCTTGAAGATCGGTAGGCAACTGCAGCGTGCGAGCCAGATCATTCGCGGTCCCCAGCGGCAGTATTCCCACCGGAAGCTTAACTTCAAGAAGACTCGTGAGTGCTCGGTTGATTGTACCGTCGCCACCTCCCACGATAATCATATTCACATTTGGAGCGTGCTGCAGAATCAGTTTTGAAATGTCCGCATCGTGTAATTGCGGCTGGATGAGTTCCAAGCCACCATTTGTCAGATGCGTCCGGACGAGATCAGCATCGCACTTGCCTCGGCGAGACTTTGCGTTGATAAGTACGAGTGCCCGTTGCTGCATAATGAACCTGCTTTTTTTCTGACACTGGCCACGAACTTCCTGTCCTGTCGGTGCAGAGGAAAGTTCGGCGATCAGAGTCAATCCTGCTGATCCCACTGGCCGAGGCTGAGCGTGAACACCATGGACCATGTTCTCCGGTGCTGTGAAGCAGCGTATCCTGAAGTCGGTGCCCCTTGCGATCATCAGACCTGAGTTCCGTCGGCAATGTTCAGCTTTCCCAAATCCAATTCTTCTGCAAAATTAGATTCGCTGCAAGTGCCCCTTGGCCCTTCATGACTGCTGTTTCGATTGACGTGGTTCAGCCTGCATGACAACAGAGTTAGAAATGAATCTGCGGACAATCAGAACTGAGTCAGTTGGGGCTTACGTTGTGAGCGGACTGAACAGCGGGCTCTTCGATCAGAAAAACCTGCACCCGGTTACCATCGGGAAAGGCACGCACGACCGTTCTGGTGAATGGCTCGGGGCCTGCGGAAAATCGCATTCGACGCAATTCCTCCGGTGTGCAGGCCCGCGGAGTTGCTTCACGAATGAGATTCAAAGATCTCGTCGTCGGCGGGTCCTCCACGACCTCTTTTCGATTGAGCAGTTTTCTGGCCAAATCGATACTTTTCTTCATTATCGAGTCCATCCTATACTGAAGGCGATTGATTGAATCGATGGCAACAACAAATCCATTGTGAAGATCATTTCGAGGCCTGTGAATGGGCCTCGACAAACCAGAGCCACTTGTCGATGCCTCGGGTGACTTCCGTGAACAGATCTGCTGTGACCGCATCTTCCAGTTCGTTGGCTTCGGTGATCGTATTGCGGGATTCGTAGCCAAACGTTGACAGCGCTCGTGACACAGCTTCGACATGTGCAGATCCATCACCAATGCTTGACGGATACTCCGTAAGTCGTGATCGAGCCGCGGCACCGCGAATGGTTCCTTCGGCAGTACCTCCGAGTTGCACGATGCGTTCTGCGATCATATCGACATAGGGTTCGATGGCTTCGCTGACTTTATCGAACAACTCGTGCAGACCAATAAAGTTTGGCCCCTTGACGTTCCAGTGAGCCTGTTTCAACTGCAACTGCAGATCAATGGCTGAAGCCAGCCGCTGATTCATCAGAATGTTGATGGCTGTTCGCCGATGCAACGAAATGTCGTTTTCGGTTTCGTACATGCGAGTGGGCTCTGCCAGAATCGAGATGGTTGTGTTCATGAAATTGCGGACCTTTGAAAAAGTGTGAATGAACTGCGCAGAAAAATCATCGACTGCTGAATCGCTTCGTTCCATCAGGGCATAAAAAAAGCCGACGTGATCAAACACCCGAAGGTATTGAATCACGTCGGCTTACTTGTAAACTGGCCGCTCACAATTGAGCTGCCATTTTGGGGGTCGTCCGACGACCTGACATTCCTGTTCGCCGAAAGCCTGCGCTTCTGCGACTTCAATTTAATCTTCGCAAGACCGGCGAAATTAGCAACAGCTGTAATCTGCTTCCGGCAGAATAGCCAGGAATAGGTTCGACGTATTCAGAACACCTGCCTGCCCCACGAAACATTTTCAATCGTGAAGCAACAATCCGATTTAGGAACCACTAACAAAACCTGCGTGAGCCGCGGAGTTCTTTTTGGGGGTTCTAAATCAAGCCATCACTGCGGGAGTTGCATCAGGGAAATCGGCTCCACGTGATACCGATTCCCATGCAGCAAACTCTTCTCGCAGTTCATCCAATTTGGCAACTGCGCCGTCAAAAGCATCATTGCCAAGTAACAGGCGATGAGGTGGGTTTGGGGATTCGACCGCCTGCACAATCGCTTCGGCCGCTCGAACCGGGTCGCCATCCTGATTGCCCGAGACCGCTCGCAGGTGATGAATGTTTTTGCCAGCAGTTTCTGCATAGTCTGCAATCTGACGCTGTGTTTCATTTGCTGATCGTCCAGCCCAATCGGTTCGGAAGCCGCTCGGTTCAACCAGCAGTACCTTAATGCCCAGTGGTTCCAATTCCTGCCACAGTGCTTCCGACAAACCCTCGACCGCGAATTTCGTCGAGTTGTAATAGC
>JANOZG010000597.1:0-10905 GCA_031429275.1 Planctomycetota bacterium | reverse complement strand
GTGTGTCGGTAACTGCAGGGCAGCGCGTGATGCATTTTCTGGGCAGTTCAGATGGTGGATACTTTGCAGCTAATGAAAACGATGTAAAAATTGGACTCGGACCGCACAAGCATGTCGAGACGCTCGAAGTGAAATGGCCATCCGGCAGGGTTCAGACCTGGAGTCAACTCCCTGCTGGCAGGAAATATGCATTGATCGAGGACAGACCCAGTGCTCAGGTCTTACATTCGGCTGGTGATAATGCTTTCCCTTAAACGACGCAGCTTCTGGATTTGCGCCGCCCTCATCGCATTGTTTGCCGTGGGTTGGGCTTGTACGAGGTTTCTTTCGCCTGATTCCAGCCAGCTTGAGGAAGCCCGGGAAGACGCTGCACGCGGTGCAATTAACAGCGCCATCAAGCACTACTTTGGCCACCTGGACGAATTTCCTGAAGACCATGGCGTCCGTCTAGAACTCTCTGTGTTGTTAAAGCCGTTGGACTCGGAAGCTGCACTGAAACAGATGCTCAGGATTCCTCCATCAGCACCAGACTATCCAGAAGCGATTCGGCATATCGCACACATTGCGGTCGTCGGTCAACAAGACGACCTGGCCGAAGATGCTCTGCTGAAACTGGACGAGGTCTGCCCGGACGATGCTGGAGTCGCCTTGAGCCTGGCCGAATTGTACTATCGCACGCAGCGATACGTTGAATCGCTTCCGTGGGTGCAGGAGGCGACCCGGCTTCAGCCGGATCGAGCACGTACCTGGCTTCTGCTCGCCGAAGTTCTGGACCAACTCAAACGGCCCGGAGAGATGCTGCAGCCGTTGAGGAAGGCGATTCAACTGGATTCCGATCTCTACCCGGCCCATGCGAATCTGGCGTATGCACTCCAGTTTTCCGGAATTGCGGAGGAGGCCGAAGCGGAGGCTCGGTGGTGCTTGGCTCGGCAGCCCGAGGATATTCTAGTTCGTCGTTGGCTCGCGATGATTCTCCGAGATCGAGGTCAATACGATGCCGCGATGAATGAGATCAGGCTGGCGATTGCAGGTTCTCCGACGGATGTCGACTGCCGGATTGTTGAAGCCGACCTGCTCCTGTTTCGGCGAGACGCGGAAGGGGCCTACAATGCGTTGATGCCCTTGTATCGGGTCCATTCGAATCGGCGGGATTATCTCAGCAGTCTGGCCAGCGCGGCGGCCATGTCCGGGCGTCGCGAAGAGTCACGCCGGTACCGGCAGGAAATCGTGCATATCATTGAAACGCAAGCGGCCGAGGTGAATCCGTCGCTCCCTGTCTCGGAAGAATCGCCGAAGGAAGAGCGTCCGTGATGAATCAGTCCACGGGATTTGTTGCTCAACCCTGTTTTGATAGAATTCATGCATGGAGATTCCTAAATCGATGAAGGCCCGGTTTTCTGTGCTGGGAGCTGCTGGAGCTTTGCTGATCGTCGGCATCTGGTGGTTGGTCAGCGAGCCCGCGCCGCCACCTGATCCGCCGAATCCATCTGTATTGATCGCCAGCGAGAACAGAATCCTTGGTTCGGCGAAGTGTGGAGAGTGCCACGAGACGCAACTAAAGGACTATCATTCCAGCGGCCATTCAAAAACGTTGTCGTCCACGCGCGATTTTCCGTTTCGTGATCGATTTAGGGATCTGAAGTTTTCCGATGCGGAACGCCAACAGACGTTGCAATATTTTCTGAACGCGGACAGCATGGAAGTGGTTGTTCCGGGGAAGTTTGGCGGAGACAAGTTTCCTCTGCAATTTGCGTTTGGATCCGGTGAGCATGCAATCACATTTGTGACGTTGACTCCGGACGGCACGGACGTACCAGTGGGAATTGAACACCGTGTCTCGTGGTTCACTGGCCAGGACCAGGCTGGTCTTACGCCTGGTCAACTGGGCTTGCCGGTCCAGCACGATATCGAATATTTCGGCCGCGTAATTCGTGGAACGACTCTGGAGCGTTGCTTCGAGTGCCATACCACCTCAGGGCGGATTGAAAACGACCATCTGGTCGATCTCATCCCGAATGTCGGCTGCGAAAGTTGCCATCCCCGAGCCGCGCGCCACGCGGATGTGATGCAGGCCGGGAATCCGACTGATTCTGACGCGGGTTTTGAACAACGACCATGGCTTACGACGGATCAAATTCAGATATGTGCTCGATGTCATCGTGGCGAGGACTCCGTCAAAAAGAGTGAGATCACGCGGGAAAACCCGAAAATCGTACGTTATCAGCCAGTCGGCCTCGTACAGTCGAAATGCTTCGTCCAGTCCAGGCAGCAGCTGTTGTGTTCTACCTGTCATGACCCGCATCAACACGCATCCCGCCAGACGACGGAACAATACGATAAAAAGTGCCTGCAGTGCCATTCCGCGTCGCCACCTTCCGTGCGGTGTTCCGTGTCACCGGATTCCGACTGCGTTTCCTGTCACATGCCGCGCGTCGAGATTCATCCGTCAATCTCGTTTCACGATCACTGGATCCGGGTACGGAACGCCGCCGATCCTCCTGCTGTCCCGAGTGAGACTGATGAAAGACCATAACCGAAATCAGAAGCACAAGTCGGCAGGTCAGGGCCAGCAGTCATCACCAGCGAAGCGGCCTGTGTTTCGGGGATCGAAACGCAGATTGTGGTGTTTTCGAATCGTGGCAATGATGTTTCCCGTGGCGATCATTTTGATCGCGGAGGCGTTGCTCGTTACGTTTGACGTCGGCAACGACCTGAGCCTCTTCGTCAAAGTGCCGGGAGACCCCAAGATTCTTGACTATCAGGTCAATCCGCGGGCAGAGGAAAGCTACTTTGTGGGACGTCAATTGAGCGGGCCCGAGCCGATGCGATTCGATTTACCGCGGCCGGATGGTGTTTACCGGATTGTCGTGGTCGGGGAATCGACGGTGCTGGGCTTTCCATATCCCCCTGAACTTTCGTTTCCACGTCAAGTACAGATCCTGCTCAACCAGCAGAACTCGGACAAGAGATTCGAGATTATCAACGCTGGAATGGTCGCCATCAATAGTTTCAGTTTGAAAGACATTGTCAACCAGTCCGTCGCGATGCAACCAGATCTGATCATCGTGCATGCCGGCCACAACGAGTTTTACGGGCCGGGCGGGGTTGCATCCACGACCGGCACGGCGTTCAATTCTCAGTTCTTGCTGGCAGCGAAGATCCGGCGGCGGCGTCTCTACCAGCTGGCTGCTTATGGATTTGTTGATACGCAATCGGACCAGAAAGACTTAATGGAAGAACTGCCTGCGAGCGTGACGATCCCGAGGGATGGTCCCTTGTTTAAGGAGGCCGAAAAGTACTTCCGCGAGAACCTGGAGCAGATGGTCGCGACGGCATCCTCCGCAAAAATCCCGCTTGTCCTTTCTACGGTGGCGTCAAACCTGAGCGGTCACTCTCCAGTCAGCTTTATTCTTCCGGAAAAACTCGATCCCCACGACATGGAAGCCTGGACGGTGCATTTTTACAGGGGAGAGCAGCTGTCGGTGGAGAAATTGTGGCACGATGCGTTCGAACAACTCAAGCAGGCGGAGGCGATTTCGACCAACTCGTCGCTGTTGCACTACCGCATGGGGCAATGCCTGGAATCATTGAAGCGATATCCGGAATCGCGAAAGGAATTTGAGATGGCCCGTGACCTTGACGGCTGCCGATTTCGAGCGCCTGGCTCATTCCGCGGGATCGTTCGCGACGTCGCCGGGCAAACAACACACTCAAACGTTTTCTTTGTCGATTCCGCCGAACAGTTGGCAGTAGAAGCAGGTCCTGCGGCGCTGGGGTCCAACTACTTTCTCGAACACGTCCACTACAATCTCGCCGGGCATCGGCGGCTGGCGACGATTCTGGGGCGCTTTGTCCAGGAACAGGTTTTGAAACGACAGTGGGATGTCGCCAAAGTTCCAACGGACTCAAGGATGGACGAACTGCTGGGCCTGCTGCCTGAAGATCATTTGTCAGGCTTGTCCTATGCGTTGAAGGTAATGAACGTCTTTCCGATGACGAAGACCTTTGACGTGAATGTGCACCGGGACGCAATTGTTGCGAAAATCCAGCAGGAATTCGGCTTGCTGGATACGGAACATCAGCAGGTCTTTGCTGATCTTTCGCTCGATGACATGGCCGTCAGGCTCGCGGCAGCGTTAGGAGACCGTTTTCGCGATAAACGCCAATTCACGCGGGAGTTGTTTTACCGCCGCTGCGATCAGATCCGTCGGCCATGGGACTCCGATGTTGCCTTTGACCTTGCCCGCTGCCTTGCGGAGTTAGACGACCATCGGACTGAGGCCATTGAGTCCTGTCGACGCGCACTTCAATTGAACCCACAACATGAACAGGCAGGGAAACTCTGGGCGCAATTGCATGCAGAATCGCCACCACAATGATGCCCAACAGATCAAAACAGCTTTGAACCATTTTTATTCAGAGGACACAGGAGCGAGAACCTCAAACTCCTCGGCTCCCTCAACAATCTGAATAACGCAGTCAACTGGCAGGTCTTCGAAAACCTGCTGCTTGCCCGTCGGCCACCGGATCGTCAGCTTGTCGATACGATCTGCCGTCCCCACGCCCAGATTCAGCCGGGCCGGCCCCTGGCCCATGAATCCATTCGGCGCAAAAAGATCGCGGACGATCGTTTGGCCACTGGCTTCGGCAACTGCCCGAGCCCCGATCGCACTGCGATTACTTTCGACGCCCCTTAATCGAATTTCGACGCGGTGATTTCCTTCAGGGAACTCATTCAAAAACAGTCGTAACGGTCCGCCTCCGACGGACCCGACCAGCAAATCGGGCGCACGGTCGCCATTGAAGTCGCCAACCATCACGGATCGCGAATCGGAATCGATATTTGCGTTCGATGCAAACGACGCATCCAGGAACCTTGTCCCGTCAACGTTCAAAAACAAACAATTGGTCTCGTAGGCACTCAGGTTATCTCCGTTCTGCGGCATCTCGAACGTATCCGTCCAAAACTCACCGGCAGCCGAATCGATTTTCCCGAGCGGCTCGATCTTGCAACTGCGGTCCAGCGGCTGTGACACGACAGCCCTCCATAAGCAAGTTCACCCGTCCGGTTTCTGACGGTCGAAACTCAGGAAGCCTGTCGTGGCATACACGTCGAGCGAGCCATCGCCGTCAAAATCCGCGAAGGCGGGAGCGTACGCCCAGCCGACGGCGTTGACGCCAAGCTGTTCGCTGAGTTCCTGATACTCACGCAAATCGCCCTTCGTCGAATACAGACGATTGCCCGCGCAGGAGCCCACCAGCTGCTCGTAGACCCCTGCAGGATAATCCTGAGCGGAAACCTGCGCAATGATGCGACGCCCCATCTTGGAATACATGTTGGCGACATAGATCTCCGGCACGCCATCCCCGTTGATGTCGCCTGATGCGACGCCCATGCTGGTGGAAAAATCGCCGACTATGGAATCTTCGGCAACGTCTTTGAATGAACCATCACCCTGATTCATCAATAGTGAATTCCGTGCAAAATCGTTTGCAACATACAGGTCGGGATAGTGGTCATCGTTCGCATACAGCCATGTGGCCGCAAAGCTGTGCCGCCTGCCGCCGCTGGCATTCGCACGTCGCGTCATATCGACAAAAGTTCCATCACCCCGGTTGCGCCACAATTGGTTGAATGCTCCGGATTCGTCATCGCCGACCCATGCGGGTGGCTTTCCGTTGCTGAACGCATTCGCATCTTTGTCGCGCTGGTAGAGTACATACAGGTCCAGTAAACCGTCTCCGTCGTAGTCCGCGACGACGCACCCCATTGGGTTGAACGCAAATTTTAGGGCGCCATTTCCTGCAACCGGCTCAAAACCCTTGCCGTCCAGATTCTGAAACAAAGACTCTCCCAGAATCAGGTCGTTGTCGCCATCATTATCGAAGTCAATCCAGCAGGCCAGATAGGCGCGCATGTCTGTTTCAATCACGCTTGCCAGCCCCAGCGACTCGGTGACGTCCTCGAATCCCCCCACTTGTTGGTTCCACTGCAACACGAACGCCTGCTTCTCCGCAGTCGCCACCGCAATATCCAGAAACCCATCAGAATTGAAGTCCTCGACGGCGGTTTGAAATCGATACTGTCGCACGTCTTTAGTCTTGCAAGTCCAGTTGTCGGTGATGGGCAATCGGTCAAGTCCGACGCGAGACGTGGTTTCTTCCATCAATGCCTGTCGGCCACTCCGGACTGTTTCCGAATCAACATTCCAGGACTCGATTATCTGCCCGGCGACGATGTCGTCGTCGCTGGAAAATCGGCAACGCATCCTGCCGCTCGACACGTAAGTAACCGGCTCGGCTGCTGCGTTGGTGCCGCTCATGGTGAGCAGCACGCTCAGTTGCCACGTGTCTGCCAGATTTTCATCCGCAACACGAGCGATCTGTAGTACGCGGAACCGCCCGTTTCCTTTGTCGTGAATTGCGTGGATACCATCGATCAGGAATCGGGAAAAACCATCGACATCGAGGTTTGTCGAGCCAGTCGCCACCGCTGCGTATGTGGTCTCCGTAATAGACGACTTTTCGATGGTGGTTGCCGAGGTTCGTTGCGGCACGATGCCGGAAAAACCAACATGGAAAAACCCCGCCAATCCCTCCGCCGAGCGTTTCTGAAGTTCGGCCACCAGTTTGCGCCCGACGTGCGTTTCAATCTCAAACGTTATGTGCTCTGCGTCCCAGATTTCCTTCTGCTTCGCTTCCGCCAAACCGGTGAATCCAGCGGGCTTTTCGACTTTTGGTGCCGACGACCGCCCCCACTGCCACCAAGCTGCGGCAGCGCACGGTATGAGCAGCATCAGTATCAGGATTCTTTGATATTTCATGCGAAAAATGACCCCGAAATAATGGACAGTAGCGAGAGGTTCGGAATCAAGTGTCATTTTCCGTCAGTCACCGGACTGTTGTCTTTTTCAAGGTTGAGTGTATTTCGGCACAACAGCACGGTCAATGGCGGTGCCGTTGTCCAAGGACGGAACACCGGGAAAAATGCCACAGCAAACCTGGTCATTTGATTTTGATCATTCAGGTTGCGGGCGTTCAGGAGATGGGGTCTGACTACGCGATTCACGATCACCAGTTGGTTGTAATATGATGTGGTCGATGGCAGAATGAGCAGCGTAGAGTTTGTGGCGGGCATCCCTGACGATTCAAATCTGTCGAAACACATTTGACCGAGCATTTTTGAATTGTCCTGTTGCCGTGATCGAATTAATTCCAACAGTAATGAACCATGCGGCAAGACAAAGCACTCGGTAACGATGGGGTTGGGGCGGCTGTCGAAACGATCGCCAAACAAGGATCGCCCGATGAAGTTTCGATTCCGACGCAAAATGGCGAAAAGCGACTTCTGCTGTCGGGGATGCCGGGCATGATGCTCGCAGCGGTTGTCGCTCTCGTGGTCTGGGGTGTTCTTGAAGTCATGCCGTCCGTGTTCGAACTACCGGTACACCTGCGCGAGTTGAGTGGCAATGCACCCGAAGAACAGCAAAAAGAACTGCTCGACACTTCACTGGTTGTCAGCAACAAGAACGCTGCGTTGTCCCTTGTGATGTTGACTTCCACGCTGGGCCTGTTTCTGACGATCGCCGAAGTGAAGCTGCGGCATCAGGGCCTGCGTGCCGTTTGGGGAGGGCTGCTGGCCATTTTGATCGCCGGCGGATTTGCGCTCGGTGGATCGATCCTCGGCAGTATGCTTGCCGCATCGTCCAGTCTGCCAGAAGATGCCCTTACCCGTACGATTATCGTGCAAGCCGCGATGTTTGGAGTTGCAGGATTGGGAGTCGGAGCCGGAGTCGCGTTCGCAACGACGTTGCCGATTTTTCGACCACACCTTCTGGCAAACTGCCTGCTCGGTGCATTGCTCGGTGGCTTGCTTGCTGGTTTGATTTTCCCGTTTGCATCCAGCATTCTCCTGCCAAATGCGCGAACAGAAGTCCTGATGCCCGATCCCGGCGTCAGCCGATTACTCTGGCTCGCACTCGTGTCGTGCCTGAGTGTCCTGACCATGACATGCATGGGGAAAGAAGCGAGGACGAAGACGTGAAGAAGCGCCGTGTTGCCGATTCTCAACTCTGACTGGCGCTGAGCGTCGGAAACCTTTATGGCACAGTTGCGAAGTTCCCCAACGGTCCAACCTCTCAGGCCAGTCTCCGGGGAGCAGTATTCACTCGCTTCAAAAGTTGAGTTGAATGCGATGCGGGCAGTTGTTCTAATGCAGTTTGTTGGATGGAATCTTTTCACTCAAATGATTCCACCAATGTGCAATAGGTCCCTTTTTACATTTTTTGAGGTGTTTTTCGATGACTCGTATTTCATGCGTATTCGCTGCGTTTGCCTGTTTCACTCTTATCGGTTGTGGTGGCCCGGGAAGCATCCCAGCACCGGATGAATCGGCAGTAAAGGCGACAACGCCGGTTGAAGATGACTTGAAAGCGTCCGGTATGGAAGGCATGACGCAGGACGAATACTTGCAGGGCGGCAAAAAAGAGTAGTGTTGTTCGCCGCACTTCCAATTGTCGCCGAGCACTATTCGTTTATCAATGGTCTGACGACCAATGTGGACTTCGTTCCGACCTGCCTGTTTCGGTTTGCCCAGTCTGGCGAACTCAACAGCCACCTGCAGAGCTTGTTGATTGGGTTCTGTCAATGGATGAACTCGAACTGACTGCGCCTTTCGCAGCCAGTGTTTGATGATTTCACTTCACTCGAAACGCGGACTCTTGCTTAGACGACGTCTCATCGAGTCGGTGTCGATTTGATGAAGCACGAGAATCGCTTGACAATCCGTTGGTCAACTCAAAAGCGCTCTCGCGGTTTATCGCGGCATATATCGACTCTGTTGTTCTGGCCGACGAGACAGTCGGAAACAACAAATTCTTCGTTGACAGTTTTGCCTTCTCACATCTCCGGTTTGATCCAGAGGCCATGGTCGCCCAATACGCATTTCGAGCGGCCCGCTCCGAACGGGCAGAGTAGTCTCTGGATGCCAGCGCATTGCGTGAGTTTGCAACAACGCCATCTGGGTCTGACCGTATCTCGGACACTCACACCGCATTTTCAGGTTGATGGTAATGCGTCCCAACTGGCACTACTGAGTCAGATGGAATCAGACGGTGGTTGAGACTCAATTGGACTGTTGCTCTGATTGATTCGAAGACACCGTGGAACTCGACGACACTTTTCTCACTCTGGAATTCTGGAGGTTGGTCTTCATGAAACTACCAAAACGTTGTTGGCCATTCGCATTTCTGGCTTTGGCCGCCATCATTTGCTGCTCATGGGTTCCAACAGAGGCCAGGCCAATTGAGGAGACAGGTGTCCAGGACACAAAAAGCGACGCCCCCGCAGTTGGTGAAGCGACAAAGCCTGCACTGCACCGCTTTCTGAGCACCAACGAAAAGAAAGACGTGTCGCTTGCTTATGTTTGGCTGGACATCGCCCAGGAAGCCACGGCACGAAATGTTGACACATATTCAGCTCGGCCGACAGTTGTCGCCCGCACTTTAGCAATCTGGGCCACGTCGGTTTACGATGCCTGGGCTGCTTACGACGCAAAGGCCGTGGGCCTGAGAACCGGGAATTCGCTACGCCGCCCTGAAGGCGAACGCACTCTGAAGAACAAAGAGATCGCGATCAGCTATGCATCGTATCATTCCCTTTCGTTCGTCTATCCGGAATCGAAGCAGTTTCTATCAGAGCAAATGCACAAATTGGGGTACGACCCCGACCTTGGGCTTGAGTCAGCGAACGAAGCCGTTCGTGTCGGAGTTCTTGCAGCGAACGGTGAGATCGAGTTTCGACGCAATGACGGTGCCAATCAAATGGGAAATGAAGTTGGCAGCAACGGAGAACCCTATTCCGACTATACGTATTATCAGCCGGTCAATTCACCCGATCGAATCATTGATCCAGATCGATGGCAGCCGATCGAGTTTACTCTGGCGGATGGTACCAAAGTGACCCCAGGGTTTCTGACCCCGCATTGGTACCGGGTAAAGCCGTCCGTTCTTGAAAGCGGCAACCAGTTTCGTCCTGGACCACCACCAAAGACAACCACGGACGATGCGTTATTGCGAGAACAAACGGACACTGTGTTGAAGTACAACATGTCATTAACAAACGAGCAAAAGGCTGTTGTTGAGTTTATGCGAGATGGACCGCGATCAACGGGGCAAAGCGGCCATTGGCTTCGATTTGCACAGGATGTGTCTCGGCGAGACAATCACAATCTGGACCAGGACGTAAAGCTCTACTTCGTGATCGCAAATGTCGCGTCTGATGCGTTTATTGCGTGTTGGGAGACAAAACGCTTCTATGACTCATCGCGTCCCTGGACTCTTATACGTCACTATCACAAGGGCGAGATCGTCAAAGGCTGGGCCGGTCCAGTTGGTGGTGTCAAAGAGATGCCGGCGGAAGAATGGCATCCCTATTCGCCAATGTCCTTCATCACTCCTCCGTTTCCCGGCTACACAAGTGGCCATGCAACAGTGAGTGGCGCGTGCTCAAAAATGCTGGAACTGTTTACAGGATCTGATGTGTTCGGGTTCGTGGAGAAACGAAAACACTGCGAAATGACGGAAGTTGACGCTGGCGAAGAGATCACGCTTTCATTGCCAACATGGAGTGCAACAGCCGAAATGGCGGCATTGTCTCGAGCTTTGGGTGGCTATCACATCCCAATTGACAATGAGGTTGGTTTGAAGGTTGGTCGTGAGATTGCGGTTTGGAGCTGGCCGAAGTTTGAATCGTACTTTGACGGAACTGCTGAAAGCCACAAAGAATAACTTCAACAGACTGCCCAAACACTCAGCAATGTTGATTAGCGAAGAATCAGCGTTGCGGATGCAAAGACGATCACCGATCACGATATGATGATGTCCATCGTTCTTCTGCAGAATACTG